>JBNJDH010000106.1:0-9287 GCA_051744695.1 Bacteroidota bacterium
CAATTATTACCGTGAGCGGGAATGTACCGAATTTATGACAAGTGTTCCGGTTACCTGGGACGAAACCAGAGTCCTGGCTGCCGAAGTGGGAGAATACCTGATCGTAGCCAAACGAAAAAACAACAAATGGTTCATCGGTGGAATGACTAATGGCGATGAGAATGAAAGGGTTTTCGAAGTGGAACTGGATTTTCTTGAAGGGAATAACAATTACACCCTTACTTCTTTCGAAGATGGTGCCAATGCAGCCAGACAGGCGATGGACTATACCAAAAACACAAGAGATGTGCAGTCAGATGACACATTGACCATAAAGATGGTCCGGAATGGTGGCTGGGCAGCGGTGATTGAATGAAATACATTCCCTGCTGATATGTATGGGCTGCTGAAAAAGTCAGTTGGATGCAATTTACAGGTGAAGCGGGCTTTCCCGCGTGCAATGTTGTTTTCATTTTTTGGCGAGTTGCTTTGCACTTACTTATAAGAATATTAGGGATAAACGTTTTAAATTTAAATCAATATGAAATCTCCAGCTCATCCTGTCATGATATGTAAAAAAAGAACTATGATCAAAAAAATATTTACAGGAATAATCCTTATGGCGGCTATTCTGGGATGTTCTCGATCCGGCTCTTCCTACACCTCATACGTCAATCCTTTTCTTGGAACGGCTCCGTTGACTGATAGTGCCGATATTGGCTACAATCCCCCCGATGGCTGGCGGGTTTGGGCCGGACTTACTTTCCCTGGTGCTTCTTTGCCCAACGCGATGGTTCAGTTGAGTCCAATAACGGAGTTTGGCAGCGGGGCTGGATACGAGTATGAAGACTCTGTTATTCATGGTTTTGCCCATACAAATAAGGGGCATTGGAATTTATGCCACATCCCGGTTTTACCGGTTTCGGGAGATGTCGATCCCCGTGATTTCAGCTCTGGTTTCAGTCATGACAATGAAAATGCCAGGCCGGGATATTATCAGGTGAAGCTGGACCGTTATGACATTCATGCAGAGCTTACCACCACTTTGCGGACGGGATTTCACAAATACACTTATGCCGATGGCGCTGATAAAAAACTGGTTCTTGATCTTGGTGTTTCAAATGAGCATGTGCGGGATTGGGAGATAGAAAAGGCCGGCAAAAAGGCTTTTCAAGGGTTCCAGCAAACAGGGGACAGAGTCTCATTTTATGCCGCAGCCAATTATGGTATTCAAGATATCCGAATAATTGAAGATGGCGATAAAGAGGTTGCGGTTGTTGAATTTGAAGAGGGGAAAGGTCCTCTGGAAATCCGGATGGGACTTTCTTTTGTGAATGCAGAAAATGCCAAAGCCAATCTGGAAGCCGAAAGCAAAGGGCGAAGCTTTGCACAAATAAAGAATGATGCGGATCAGATATGGGAAAAGCTGTTGTCAAAAATTGAAGTTTCGGGAGGAACTGAACGAGAGAAGGAACTATTTTACTCATCCCTGTACCGGTCGTTTTTGTGGCCGGCTCTGAGGAGTGATGTAAGCGGTGATTTTACTGACCAGAGCGGGGAGGTCGTCAACAAGGATTTTGACTATTATACTCTTCCCGCGTTGTGGGATACTTACCGGAACAAGCTTGTCCTCCTTGGGATGCTTGCACCTGAAGTGACCAATGATGTGATTGGCTCCATGATCGATCGTGGAGAACATTCCGGTTTTATGCCTACCTTTTTTCATGGCGATCACGCGGCTCCCTTTATTGCCGGTTCTTACCTGCGGGGATTGCGCGATTATGATGTAGAAAGCGCTTATCAACTGCTGTTGAATAATGCGACCAAAGAAGGGGGAACCCGCCCACATATTGCTGAATACATGGAAAAAGGGTATATTTCAACACCAGAAGTCGAAAATCCCCATGTAGAGACCCAAGCCAAGGCTGCTGTTACCAAGACGCTTGAGTATGCTTATGACGATTATTCCCTTGCGTTATTGGCCCGGGAACTTGGAAAGGATGAAGTTTATGAGCAAATGATAGAAAGATCGGGGAATTACAAAAACCTGTTCGACCCTTCGACCCGTTTTATGCGGGGACGTTTGGAAAACGGCGACTGGGTCGGCAATTTTAATCCCGAATATCCTTATTATGAGTATATGTACCGGGAGGCCAATGCGTGGCAGTCCACTTTTTTTGCTCCGCACGATACGGAAGGTTTGATCGGCCTTTTCGAGGATGAAAATGCATTTGAAGAGAAGTTGGATTCATTGTATTCCGTTCCGTGGAATGGCAATTACATTGCCCGGAATGTGGCTTCCTTTATCGGGCAGTATTGCCAGGGCAACCAACCAGCCCATGGGTTTCCGTTTCTTTATCATTTCATCGATAAGCCCGAAAAATCCCAGGAGGTTTTGGACAGCATCATGAACCACTATTACGGAATGGGGGAGTATGGGTTGGCCCTGCCCGGGATGGATGATGCCGGCGAAATGTCGTCCTGGTATGTGTTCAGTGCCATGGGGGTTTATCCCTATTCTCCGGCCGATGATGAGTATATTGTTGCTGTGCCGCTTTTTGATGAGGTTCGGATAACCCCGGATGATGCCACAACCTTTACAATCAGAAAAGATGGGCCGGGTCGAAAAATGACAGATGTTTCCATAGATGGAAGTTCAGTTGATGGATTTTTCCTTTCTCATCATTCGATTTTGAAAGGATCGGAAATGGTTGTTTCAACCACTGAATCTAACTTCTAACCTCCAGCCTCTAACCTCCAGCTTCTAATTTCCAATAATGTAACGAAATGTTGAGTTAGAATAGATTGTCAAAATCTTATGAGTTGTCTAATATCTAACATCTTAAAATCTAAATATCTACTATGACATCAAGAAGAGATTTTTTAAAGAAAAGCGGCATAGCCGTGGCCGGTTTGTCCGTTTCAGGTCCCCTTTTTGCCTCCGGGGCAACTGCTGCATCATCTTATGTAACCAACCGTCCTGATGTTGCCGACAGAAATTTTACTTCCAAAGCGGTGGAGGCCACCATTGAAAAGACCAAAGCGAAGATTAAAGACCCCAAGCTGGCCTGGATGTTTGAGAATTGTTTTCCCAATACCTTGGACACAACCGTGGAACACGGCACCAAAAACGGGAAGCCCGATACTTTCGTCATCACCGGCGACATCCACGCCATGTGGCTGCGCGATTCTTCGGCACAGGTGTGGCCCTATCTGCCGTTGGTCAATGAAGACCGGAAGCTGAAAGACCTGATTGCCGGATTGGTGAATCGCCAGACTCAGTGTGTATTGATTGATCCTTATGCCAATGCTTTCAATAAAGAGCCCGATCCGGACTCCGAATGGATGAGCGATATGACCGACATGAAGCCCGAACTTCACGAGCGGAAGTGGGAGATTGATTCATTGTGCTATACCGTGAGACTGGCTTATAATTACTGGAAAACCTCAGGCGATACCAGTGTTTTTGACAAAGACTGGCAGAAAGCGGCCGGTCTGATCTATGACACTTTTGTGGTGCAGCAGCGCAAAGATGGTCCCGGGCCTTACACGTTCCAGCGTGAAACACCCCGGCAGCTGGATACCCTATCCAATGAAGGATATGGGCGTCCTGTGAAGCCTGTCGGACTCATTAATTCATCCTTCCGTCCGTCAGACGATGCCACTACCTTTGGTTTCCTGATTCCGTCGAATCTGTTTGCCGTGGTTTCTCTCAAGCAACTGGCCGAGATAAGTGAATCGGTCACCGGCGACCAGGATTTTGCTTCCAAATGCCGGAATCTGGCCGATGAGGTTGATGCGGCCATAAAGAAATATGGTGTGGTAGAGCATCCGGAATACGGAAAAGTCTACGCCTATGAGGTTGACGGTTTTGGCAATGCCACTTTTATGGATGATGCCAACGTGCCCAGTTTGCTGGCCCTGCCTTATATGGACAGCGTTCCGGCCGACGATCCAATTTATCACAATACCCGGGAGCTTGTATGGAGTACCGATAATCCCTATTTCTTTAGAGGCAAAGCTGCCGAAGGGATTGGAGGTCCCCATATCGGTTATTACATGGTTTGGCCCATGAGCATCATTATGCGGGCCATGACAAGTGAGAAGGATGAAGAGATCCGCTGGTGCCTGAAAACCCTTCGTGATACCGATGCTGATACCGGCTTCATGCACGAGACCTTTCATAAGGATGACCCGTCAAACTTCACCCGTTCCTGGTTTGCCTGGGCCAACACTCTTTTCGGTGAACTGGTGCTGAAAACGGTGGATTCGGGCAGGACCGATTTGCTTCCGTAGATTTTCAAGGCAGTTATGAACCTGAATACTTGCAAGCAAGTGACAGAGCCAGGTGACGCGAATTTTGGCCGCACCAAAGGAGCGGTCAAAAACGGCTTCGCCGTTTTCAAAAAAGCTGTGGAACAGCTTTTCTATTCGCATAATTCGTGCAATTCGTGGACAAAAAAAATGAAATGGCGTAAGCCATTTTCTCAATTTTGTAATGAACCCCAATAACATCAATCAAAACACTCAAAAAAGATGAACAAAACAATCACTTTCCTTTTGCTTTCTATCCTGACTGTGACAGGTTGTTTCAGTCAAAAAAATGATAAATCTTCTGAAGAGGACAAGTTTTCGTCCAATCCTGTTTTTGATGGCTGGTATGCCGATCCCGAAGGCATTATTTATGACGACCAGTACTGGATTTTTCCGACATATTCGGATGTTTATTCCAAACAGGTGCATTTTGACTGTTTTTCGTCATCTGACCTGGTTAACTGGACGCGCCATGAGCGAATCATCGATACCGCAGAGGTGAGTTGGGCCGACAGTGCCATGTGGGCCCCGGGGGTTATTGAAAAAGACGACAAATACTATTTCTTTTTTGCTGCCAACGACATCCAAAGTGAAGATGCCACGGGAGGCATCGGTGTTTCGGTGAGTGACCGGCCCGAGGGTCCTTACAAAGATTTGCTGGGCGAACCCTTGATCAATGATATTGTGAATGGCGCCCAGCCCATCGATCAGTTTATTTTCAAAGAGAATGAAGACACCTATTACATGTTTTACGGGGGATGGGGCCATTGCAACGTGGTGCAACTGAATGATGATTTTACCGGACTGGAACCGTTGCCCAACGGAAATATGTACAAGGAAGTGACCCCTGAAGGGTATGTGGAAGGACCCTTTATGTTTAAAAAAGACGGCAAGTATTATTTCATGTGGTCTGAAGGTGGCTGGGGCGGTCCCGATTACCGTGTGGCTTATGCCATAGCTGACGATCCCCTGGGGCCTTTTGAAAGAATCGGGGTGGTGCTTGAGCAGGATCCGGAAGTGGCCACCGGCGCTGGTCACCATTCTGTGATGCATGTGCCCGAAACGGATGACTATTACATGGTTTACCACCGTCGGCCTTTGTCGGAGACCCACCACAATCACCGGGTGACTTGCATTGATCGTATGACTTTTGATGAGGATGGGTACATTGAACCTGTTGAAATCACTTTTAAAGGGGTTGAGGCCAATCCGTTGAATTAGAGCGTTGGATATGTCATTGCTAAAAAGCCAGCTATGAATAATCGGTTGGCTTTTTTTGGCAGGCCTAAAATTGCAATTTTTTGTGTTTACTTTTTTGAACAAAGGCTGGAGTTCCTTGCTCACTTCCTTTCCAATGCCGGGTAAATTCTTTATCTTGCAGGATTGAAGCCCTTCCTGTTTTATTAATTTTTAACAAAGAATCCCCGGTTTTTATGCGTATCCCCATTCTTTTTTTCGTAGTCATGGCTCTACTTTTTTCCTCATTGCAACTCAAAGGAGAAGAACCTGAAGCTGTCCGCCTTGCCGTGGCCGGCACATCCCACGGCCATCTTTCCTTCATCCTGGATCGTCCCGATAAAGGCGATTTTGAGTTGGTCGGTGTATTTGAACTCGATGAGGAATTGACTCAAACCGTTGCAGACCGGTATGAACTATCTGACGATTTGCTGTATTCCGATCTGGAGAAAATGCTTGATGAGGTCAACCCTGAAGCCGTTGTCGCCTTTGGTTCGGTGTTTTCCCACCTTGAAGTCGTGGAAGCCTGTGCACCCCGTGGCATTCATGTGATGGTAGAGAAGCCGCTGGCGGTAAACATGTCGCATGCCGGTCGAATGGCTCAGCTGGCCCGGCGGAACGACATTCATTTGCTCACCAATTACGAGACTTCCTGGTATCCCACTACGATGAAAACCCTTCAAATGGTGCAGGAAGATGATTTTACCGGCGGATTGCGAAAAGCCGTTTTCCATCACGGTCATCAGGGGCCTGTGGAGATTGGTGTCGGTAAATACTTTCTTGAATGGCTGATCGATCCAGTACTGAATGGCGGAGGCGCCATCGTCGATTTTGGTTGTTACGGGGCCAACATTATGACCGCTCTTACACGCGGTAAAAAGCCGGAGTCGGTGACCGCCGTGACCCGGCAGTTTAAGCCCGATATTTATCCTCAGGTGGATGACGAAGCCACCATTGTCATTTCCTATCCTGAATCGCAAGCCCTTATCCAGGCTTCATGGAACTGGCCTTTTAATCGTAAAGATATGGAAATATACGGGGCGACCGGTTACATAAAAGCCGATAACGATCAGGAGATGCGGGTCCGGAGTGAAGATATGGAAAAGGAAAAACAAAAATCTGTGACGGCCGCTGATGTTGCTGTTTACGAAGATCCTTTTGCTTATTTTTATGATGTTATAAAGGGAAATGTTGAAACAGAGCCTTATGGACTCTATTCCCTTGAAAATAATATTCGGGTAGTCAAAATCCTCGATGCCGCACGCCAATCGGCACGAACAGGGGAGACCGTCATTTGGGAAGAGTAAACCCCGAATGATGGACGCCTGGAGAATTGTGTGTAACCTAAAACAACGAGTTAATGAAACCATCAAAAACAATGCTGATGGCATTGGCTGTCATGCTGATGCTGTCGCTTTCGGGGAAGGTATTTTCCGGAGAGAAAGAGCCTGTCGATTACGTCAATCCCTACATGGGCAACATCAGCCACTTGCTGGTCCCCACCTATCCGACCATTCATTTACCCAACAGCATGTTAAGGGTTTATCCTGAGCGGAATGATTATACGGGAGATCGATTGGGCGGTCTGCCTCTGGTCATTACCAGCCACCGCGGAAGTTCCGCTTTTAACCTGAGTCCTTATCAGGGGGATGAATCGGGATTGAAACCGGTTATTGACTACAGTTACGATTTTGAAGAAGTCACCCCTTATTCCTATTCCGTTTATTTCGATGAGCAGGAGACGTTTATTGATTTTGGACTCTCCCACCAATCGGCCATCTATGATGTTCGGTTTCAGAAAGATGCGGAGTCTTATTTGATCGTCAATTCCACCAATGGGGGATTGAGCTGGGATGGTCAGTCCCTTACAGGGCATCAGATTGTCAGCAGTGAGATTGGCGGCAATCAGACCAATATTTATTTGTCCATGCAACCGGAAAATTTACCCGAAAGCGTGTATGTGCTGGATGATGGTGAGCTTTTGGGCCAAACAGAAGTTGAAGGTGAAGACGCCTGTTTGGTTTTGAAATACCCCGAAGGAACCAGTAACCTGAAAGTTCGATATGGCATATCATTGATTGATGCCGATCAGGCCCGCCAAAACCTGGAACGGGAAGTAGCCGGCAGCAGCATACCTCAGCTTCATAAAGAGGGCCGGAAAATATGGAACGAAGCTTTGGGGAATATTGATATCAAAGGCGGTTCAGATGATGAAAAAACGGTATTTTATACATCCCTTTACAGGACCTACGAGCGACCGGTTAAAATTTCAGAAGATGGCCGGTATTACAGTGCATTTGACGGTCAGGTGCATGACGACAACGGCACGCCCTTCTATACCGACGACTGGATATGGGATACTTACCGGGCCACTCATCCTTTGCGTGTGATCATTGAACCGGAACTGGAGACCGACATCATCAACTCATTCCTGCGGATGGCCGAGCAGATGGACAACTTCTGGTTGCCAACCTTTCCGGAAATTACAGGCGATAGCCGGCGGATGAATTCCAACCACGGGGTGGCGACCATCATCGATTCCTACCGGAAAGGTTTGGACGGATTCGATCTTGAAAGAGCTTATGAAGCCAGCCGCCGAGCCATTACAGAAAAAACACTTGCACCATGGTCGGGTGCTCCGGCCGGGGAACTTGATGAGTTCTACAAAGAACATGGCTACATCCCGGCCCTGGGGCCTGACGAAGAAGAATACATCCCCGAAGTGCAGGAGCACGAAAAGCGGCAGCCTGTACCTGTTACTTTGGGCACTGCTTATGACGAATGGTGCCTGGCCCAGATCGCTCAGGAACTGGGAAAAGAAGAAGATTATGAACGTTTTTTGTCCGATGCATACAACTACAGGAATTTGTTTCATCCCGAAACGCATTTTTTTCATCCCAAAGATTCGGCCGGGGAATTCATTCAGCCTTTTGATTACCGGTTTTCCGGTGGACTGGGTGCACGCGAGTTTTATGGAGAAAACAACGGTTGGGTTTACCGCTGGGATGTACCCCACAATATAGCCGACCTGGTCGATTTGATGGGCGGTCCGGAAAATTTTGTCGCCAATATGGATTCCATGTTTGCCGAACCACTTGGTGTTGGGCTGAAGTTCCAGTTTTATTCACAATTGCCTGATCATACCGGTAATGTGGGCCAGTTTTCCATGGCCAACGAGCCATCTTTGCACATTCCGTATCTTTACAATTATGGCAGGGCACCCTGGAAAACACAAAAGCGCATCAGGATCTTGCTTGACCAGTGGTTCCGCAACGATTTGATGGGTGTTCCCGGCGATGAAGACGGCGGGGGCATGTCGGCTTTTGTCGTATTTTCGCAAATGGGCTTTTACCCTGTTACCCCGGGTTTGCCCATGTACAACATCGGAAGTCCCACTTTCGAAGAAGCCACAGTGAATTTACCCAACGGAGAAACCTTTAAGGTCATTGCCCGGAATTATGCGCCGGAAAACAAATACATCCAGTTTGCCAAACTCAATGGCGAAAACTGGAATAAGCCCTGGTTCCGGCATCAGGATATCATGGAAGGCGGTACTCTGGAGTTGTTTATGGGGAAATATCCCAATAAAGAATGGGGGGCTTCACCTGATGATGTGCCGCCATCGTTTTCGATGGATTAATTTATGTCTGAAATGCTTTTGCCCCGGTCGGATTGGCTCCGGCCGGGGTTTTTTTGAATTCGAAACAACCACTTAGTCAAAGCCCCACAAATGTTGTCATCAATATCTTTTATTTCAT
>JBNJDH010000107.1:0-9250 GCA_051744695.1 Bacteroidota bacterium
GTTTTCCTGGAAAGTTTCTTTTGAGAAAATAGTTTCTTTTCGAGAAAACGTCAGGCAGGTTCCATCCGACCTTAATAAATTAATTTTATACGGATGAAATATTACATTATAGCAGGCGAAGCATCAGGAGATCTCCATGCATCTAACCTGATGCAGGAGCTTAAAAAACGGGATCCGGAAGCCGATTTCAGGGTTTGGGGTGGCGACCTGATGGCAGCCCAGGGTGGAACATTGGTCCGGCATTATCGTGATACGGCCTACATGGGAGCATGGGAGGTTTTGATGAACCTGCGTTCCATTTTCAAAAATCTTCATTATTGCCGGGAAGATATTTTACGGTATATGCCCGATGTGGTGATTCTTGTGGATTATCCCGGGTTTAATATGCGAATTGCCCGTTTTGCCCACAGTCAGGGATTTCGGGTGTTTTATTACATTTCTCCTAAAATATGGGCCTGGAACAGGGGACGGGTGCGACGCATCCGGAAATATGTGGACAAGATGTTCACCATTCTGCCCTTCGAGACCGATTTTTTTGCCCGTTACAATGTGCCGGTGGCTTATTCAGGCAATCCTTTGCTCGATGCCATACACAACCGGTCGCACAAGGATGAACCCCGTCAGCAGTTTCTGGAGAGGCACAATTTACCGGATTTACCCATTGTGGCGGTATTGGCCGGCAGTCGCCGCCAGGAGATCGACCGCTTGCTTCCTGATATGTTGAGCATGATGCAGCATTTTCCGGACCACCAGTTTATTATTGCCGGAGCGCCTTCCTATTCGGAGACTGATTATGCAGGGTATATGCCTTCGAAAGGCCATGTGAAGGTGATATTTGATGAGACTTATGCCATTTTGCAGCAGGCGCGGGCGGCTATGGTAACTTCGGGGACGGCTACTCTTGAGGCAGCTCTTCTTGATTGTCCACAGGTGGTTTGTTACAAAATGTGGGGTGGAAAATTCACCCATTTTATGGCCCGGAAGGTGATCATCCAGGTGCCCTATATCTCCCTGGTGAATTTGATTGTAGACCGGGAGTTGGTGAAAGAACTGTTCCAGAATGAAATGACGCGCGAAAATTTAAAGTGTGAACTTGAAGACTTGCTTTTTGATGATGCTGTGCGACAAAACATTTTTTCAGGTTACAGGGAATTGAGGGAAATAATGGGAGGCCCCGGATGCAGCGAAAAAACGGCACGACTTATGCTCGAGAGTCTTCGAAATGATGAACAGGCATCTTTTATCTAACAAAAACCCTAAGTTGTTTTAAATATGATGTTTAACTAATTTTTTGGTTCTTTGGTTATGTCGCAAAAGAGAGCAACCTTTCTCTCCAGTTTTGAGCTTCGAGCTTCGAGCTTTCAGCTACTCCTGACTACTGACTTTGCGACTGAGCTACTAACATCTAAAACGGTCTATTTTATATGATAGCATTGTGGAAAAAAGAATTGCTCACCTTTTTTAGCTCATTGACAGGTTCCCTGGTGATAGTCGTGTTTCTTGTCATGAGCGGTTTATTTCTTTGGATCATTCCGGGTAACATGAACATTTTGTTCGGGGGTTATGCCAATCTTGACGGACTCTTTTACATGGCCCCCTGGTTGTATCTTTTTCTTGTGCCGGCCGTGACCATGCGCCTGTTTGCAGATGAAAAAAAATCCGGGACCCTTGAATTGCTTCTTACGCGGCCCCTTTCCGACTGGCATGTGGTGCTTGGCAAGTTTTTGGCCGGTTTCACCCTTGTGATTTTGAGCTTACTACCCACGCTTGTTTATTTTTATTCGGTAATGCAACTGGCTCAACCTGTGGGAAATGTGGACACCGGTGCGGTGTGGGGAAGTTATATAGGTTTGGTCTTGTTGGCAGGAGCCTATGTGGCCATTGGGGTTTTCACTTCTGCTCTTACAGAAAACCAGATTGTAGCTTTTGTTCTTGCCGCTGTCCTGGCTTTCGTTTTTTACAGTGGTTTTGATGAGTTGGCTTCTATTCCGGTCTTTTCCGATGTAGATACTTTTCTTGTCGGTTTGGGAATCGACTCTCATTATCGCTCGGTGAGCCGGGGCGTCGTGGACGTTCGCGATGTGGTATATTTTCTGGGGCTGATAGCTGTATTTCTGGGGCTCACCAAGATTAAACTTAGCAGCCGGAAGTGGTAAGCCCGTTTATAATGAGAAGGATGCAAACGAAATGACATTTATTAGAAGCAAAATAGATTTTTGATATGCCCGAAAAATCTCGAAAAAATAAGGACATTTTACGATTTGTGGTACTTTTAGCCGCGGTGATTGTGGCAAACTGGCTGGCTTCTTCAGTTGTTTTGCGCTGGGATCTCACCTCAGACAAGCGTTATACACTGGCTGAGATCACCCGTGAATTTTTGTCCGACATCGACGAACCTGTTTTTGCCCATGTTTATCTTTCAGGAGATCTGAATGTCGGATTTGAGCGATTGTCGCGGGCTACAAGGGAAAAACTGGAAGAGTTTGGTATTTATTCAGATAACGAACTGGATTATCGGTTTGTCGATCCCTCCGGCAATGATGATGAAGCGGAACGTGCCAAGAAAAAACTTAAAGAATTAGGCCTTGAGCCGGTGCCTGTTTTTGAAGCAGAAGATGATGGCTCCCGGAAAAAGATAATGGTCTATCCTTATTTAATTTTCCAGCATGGCGATAATGAAATTGCCGTGAATCTGTTGAAGAATATGCAGGGCCGATCAGGGGCGGAAAATCTTAATGCATCGGTGGAAGGACTGGAATTTAAGCTGACTGATGCCCTGCGGAGACTTTTGATTGACGAAATGCAAAAAATTGCTTTTCTGGAGGGACATGGAGAATTGGGTGAGCTGGATGTCATCGACATTACCGATGAACTCTCGAAATATTACCAGGTGGATCGGGGCAACCCGGGGAAAAACCCCGAAATGCTTGATCCTTACGAAGCCCTTATTGTAGCTGGGCCTACGGAGGAGTTTTCCGAGCCTGAAAAATATGCTGTTGACCAGTATATCATGAATGGGGGGCGTGTGCTTTGGCTGGTTGACGGTATGGAGGTCTCGATGGACAGTCTTCGCATGCAATCCAACACGGTGGGTGTCCCTCTGGATATAAATATGAATGATCAGCTGTTTCGGTATGGTTTCCGCATTAATCCTGTTCTTGTACAGGATGTACAGTCCGGAGTTGTCCCGGTTAATGTTTCTGCACCCGGGGAGTCGCCACAATTTGTGCCCATGCCCTGGACATTCAGTCCGCTTCTGAATACCAATATGCGGCATCCGGTTACCCGGAACGTGAGCGTTGTCAAGGGGGAGTTTGTCAGCAGTGTCGATACCGTGGGGAATGATCTCAACACCACTGTTACACCGCTGTTACAAACCAGCCGTCATTCCCGGGAAAGGCAGAGTCCCGTTTATATCAACATGGCAGAGGTCAGGGAAGAGCCCCGGCGCAAGAATTTTCCCCAATCGAATATTCCCGTGGCTTATGCGGCAGAAGGTGAGTTCCCTTCTGTTTTTCAAAACAGGTCGATGCCACCAGAGGTGAATCATTCCGGCAAAGAGAAAAAAAATGTCAGTGACCCCACCCGTATGATCGTTGTTGGGGATGGCGATGTAATAAAAAATGAGGTCAGGCAAAGAGAAACCAATGATCCACGGATTTTACCCCTGGGATTTGAAGAACCCACGAAACGAACTTACGGAAATAAGCAATTTATTCTTAATGCAGTCAATTACCTGACCGATGATGAGGGATGGATGCAATTAAGAACGCGCAATTATAAGTTGCGAATGCTCAATCGGGATAAAGTAGCCAATGAAGGGGATTTCTGGAAAATGCTTAACCTGGGGCTTCCACTTTTACTTGTGTTGGTGGCCGGTTTTGCTGTACCTTTTGTTCGGAAACAACGATTCGGGAAATAGCCTTTTCATTATTTTTAATTTTTCGTATATTCGACACTCATTTTAAAATATGATTATCACTAATTAAAAAATAAAAAACAATGAAGTTTGTTGTCTCCAGCTCAGGACTTTTGTCCCACCTTCAAGCCATCAGCAGGGCCATTGCATCCAAGAGTCCAATGCCCATTCTGGACAATTTTTTGTTCAGTCTTAAAGAACAAAAATTGACCATCACTGCTTCGGATACCGAAGTAACGATGATTACAACACTTGATCCGGACTCCGTCGAAGGAGAGGGAGAGATTGCCATACCTTCCAAAATTCTTTTGGAGACCCTGAAAAAATTTCCTGAACAACCCCTCAACTTTGAGATTGATCAGGAAACTTTTGCGGTTGACATCAAAACCGATAAGGGGAAATTTAGTGTGGTGGGGCAAAATGGCGAAGATTTTCCAGCCCTGCCTGAACTGAATGAAGACAAGGCAAGTAAATTGCAAATGCCGGCAGATACCCTTCTGACTGGTATTGTCAAAACTTTGTTTGCCACTGCTGAAGATGAACTGCGGCCGGTGATGAACGGCATTTTATTTGAATTTACCCCCGAGAATATGACTTTTGTGGCCTCTGATTCACATAAGCTTGTTCGTTATCAGCGTCTGGATGTGAAGTCCGATTATGATGAGGCTTCTTTTATTCTTCCCAAAAAGCCGGCTTCATTGTTGAAAAATGTGCTTCCCAAAGAGGGGGGAGATGTGGCTGTGGCCTTTGATGATCAGAATGCCCATTTCACTATGGAGAATTACCAGCTGGTATGCCGTCTGGTGGAAGGCAATTATCCCAGCTACAATGCTGTGATCCCCCAGGACAGCCCGCATAAAGTTGTGGTCGACAGGGTTGATCTTTTCAACACCTTAGGCCGCGTTTCCCTGTTTGCCAGCCAGGCAAGCAACCTGGTGAAATTGCACCTTGCATCCAATGAGATGGTGGTTTCGGCACAGGACATTGATTTCTCCATCTCGGCCCATGAGGTCCTTAATTGTCAATACGACGGGGAAGAAATGGAGATCGGTTTCAAATCGAGCTTCCTGGCTGATATACTGGAAAACATGTCTTCTTCCGATGTGGTTATTGAACTCTCGGATCCCGCGAGGGCAGGTATTTTTGTTCCTTTTGATAAAACCGATACTGAAGATGAACTCATGCTTCTGATGCCTATGATGATTAATGGATGAGGTAGGGGAAGCAAATCGCAATTCAATGGCGCACGACTTTTTTTTGTTGTGCGCTTTTTTTTTTATGCCTGATCCGGAACATGGTATATTTGCTGTTTTATGGCCATCAAAAAAAGAGGCTGTCCCATTCGGAACAGCCTCTAAAAACAAAACAATTGAAAAAAACCGGTGAAATCTTCTCTCATCCCTGCACGAGGGTAGGATGGACTTCAGACTTGCATGACCATCGTTTTGGTCGTCAGTTAAAATGGAATTATCTCCTTAAAAGATGTCTTGTTTTTTATGGTTATTAAGAAAAAAACAGATTAAAAAAGGCCATTTGCATCAATTTTTATGCAAATGGCCTTGTGACTTTCATTAAAATGTATCGTAGGCAGATTCACCATGCTCATAAATATCCAGGCCTTCTTCTTCAACTTTTTTCTCCACTCTCAGGCCATTAGAGGCTTTAAGAATGCCGAATAAAATAAGACCCGTGACAAATGCCCATGCGCCAATAGCGAATACTCCTATTGCCTGGATGCCCAGAAGATTTAATCCTCCACCATACAATAATCCTCCATCGGTAGCAAAAACGCCAACCAGTAAGGTGCCCAAAGCCCCACAAACACCATGCACTGATATGGCTCCTACCGGGTCATCAACTTTGAGTTTCTGGTCAATAAATTCAACAGAAAGGACCAAAACAACCCCAGCGATTGCACCAATTATGACTGCACCTAATGGAGTAACTGCTGCAGTACCTGCAGTTATGGCTACCAGGCCGGCCAGAGCCCCGTTTAGTGAAAGCGACAAGGTCGGGCGCTTGTATCGCATCCATGAGACAAACATGGCTGTTATTGCACCAGCTGCTGCCGAAAGGTTTGTTGTTAAAGCAATTTTTGCAATGGCGCTTGTGCTTTCACCGGTTGCTGCCAATTCCGATCCGGCATTGAAACCAAACCATCCGAACCACAATATGAATACACCCAATGCGCCAAAACCTATGTTGTGTCCGGGTATTGCTTTTGCTTTGCCATCTTTGCCGTATTTTCCAAGACGCGGTCCAAGAATCATGGCACCGGCAAGTCCAATCCATGCGCCTACGGAGTGTACAATGGTCGAACCGGCAAAGTCAACAAATCCAAGCTGATCCAGCCATCCGCCACCCCAGGTCCAGTGACCGGATACCGGATAAATGATAAGGGTAATAACTACCGTAAATATTAAATAGGCACTGAATTTGGTGCGTTCAGCCATAGCTCCGGAAACGATGGTGGCAGCGGTGGCTGCAAAAACCGTTTGAAACATTAGGTCGGCATAATCTGAGTAGCCTGCAGTGTAACCATCGCTCTCCGGACTGAAAGCAAACAGGCTGAAGTCGCCAATGAACGCGTTGCCTGCGCCATACATAATTGAGTAGCCAATTAACCAGTAAAACAACGCGCCAGATGAAAAATCTATAAGGTTTTTCATCAGGATATTGGCTGTGTTTTTGGCTCGTGTGAATCCTGATTCAACCAGGGCAAAACCCGGCTGCATAAACATGACCAAAACGGTTGCCAGGAGTAACCATATCGTGTTTATTGATATATCGAGTCCTATTGCAGCTTCTGCAACTTCAGGAGCTTTTGTCATTGTCTCTTCCATGTTTCAAGTTTTAGTTGGTTCTGACTTTATTTGTTGTCTTCTAAAAATACCGACACATCGCCGTGTTCGCCTGTACGTATTCGATATCCGTCGGAAATTTCTGAGATGAATATTTTACCATCGCCAATTTCTCCTGTCTTGGCAGAACTGAGTATTGCTTTTATTGCCGGTTCAAGGTATTGTTCGCGGCAAATAAAGTTTACCATAACCCTTTCGATGGTGCTGGTGTCGTATTTTATTCCACGATAAACTCTTTTTTGAGTGGCCTTTCCCACGCCACGTACATTCCAAAAAGTAATAAATTCGATTCCTGCGGCATTTAAAGCTTCTCTTACCTCGTCGAATTTTGTTTTGCGTATAATGGCTTCAACTTTTTTCATTTGTCTTATTTTTAGGTTGTTGACTTTTTTGTGAGTGGTTGATATAAGCTCCTTAAGCTTTATATCAACTTGTCATACATCTTTTGGAGTGGTGTTTTAAAAAGATACACCTACCACCATAAAGAGGCTCTCGGATTCCGGATTCAGGATTAAAGACCCTGCCATGGGAAGAGAAAAATGGTCGGTAATTTTTATTTCTTTCGAGGTTCCCAAACCTACATTTACCATAGCAAAGTCACCGTCTGAAGTGTAGGCATTGTCGCCTGCACCTGCAAAAACATTGGCTACCCCGAAATCATACCCGGCTTCAAAATAAAGGGATTCATCATCGGCCCCGGCCAGAAACTTTCCGGCCAAGAGACTGAAGCTTTCCATTGTGAAGGTTCCGCTGACCTCGATTGAATGGTTGTTGTCGAAATCGAAATATTCGTCCGACATGTCATCCATCGGGAAATAATAGTCGGTAACAGCCAGTGAAAATGCATTTCCCAAAGAATAACCAGCGTATAAATCAGCTTCCTGAGCTCCAGGCTGATTGGTGGTGTAAGCGCCCCATGCGCCCAGGACAAAATCACCTGCACTCATTTCAATGTAGGGCTGAATGCTGGGAGATCCGCCAAAATCGGTACCCCGCCATACATAGCGGCTCATAAGATCGGCGCCCATGTTCAACTCGGCTTGTGCGCGAACAGAGGTGCTACTTGTGAACAGAAGGACCGTGAGCAGTCCTAAACAGAATTTTCCAAAGTTTCTCATAGCAATTTGCTTTTAAAGTGAATGATGATTGGTTTTTTGAAGACCCCTTAAAAATGCAGGGGTGTATTTAAAAATTTGAAGTAAAATTTATTATACCCCCTTATTTTTGGTATATCTTCTCTGCAAAAATACATAAAATACAAGCAAACCCCCAAATAAAATGGGGGTTAATTTTAAAAAATGGCTTTTTTTTGTGTATACCCCCTATTTTTATGGGGGTGTAGCCTGGAGATTTTAAACCTGGTTGAAAAGGATGTAATCCGGAGCTCGTTCAGGAAAGTTTTTTGAAAAATTGTTCTTCCCTATGTGAAGAGTGTGTTTTATTCGTTACATTTGAAATAGACGAATGGATAGGAGCATGAATCCAGCTCCCTTCCCCGGCCGTTTAAGAAGATTGTTTTCAAGTTATTGAGGACAGATTTTAGCAGTTATGACCGTTTTCACCCGGTATCTGCCGGCTGATTGGTTATCCGGCTTAAAATATATTTTCAAAACAGCAGCACTAATTAAACCTGAACATCATGAAAAACATTGAATTAGGTAAAGGATTGGATAAGCTTTATTTTGGGATGCATCGTGAAGCTTTTCGCGATATCATGGGCGAACCTGATGAAATAGAGAGCATTGAAAATGAAGAATTGCCCGAAGATCTGTCAGAGGCATGGCATTATGATGATTTAGAGCTTTCTGCTTCGTTTGATAAGCTTGAGGATTGGCGTCTGACATCTTTGGCTGTTAGTTCACCTGACTATACCTTTGAGGGAATAGATCTGATCGGGCTCAGTCAACAGGAAGTGATGGAACAGGTGGAAATGATGGATTTGGGAGATGCATCCATTGAGGAGTTGTCGGATGATGAAGAAAACAGCCAGCAAATTGCAACGCTTTTGGATGTCAGTCTAAATCTTTGGTTTGATAATGGCATTTTGACAGAAATTCAATGGGGGCCCTACTGGGATGAAGAAGAAGAAGAGTTGATATGGCCTGAAGAAAATGATTAAATTGAGAAAAGGTGGTTGATTGTTTCGATCCTTTATATAAATTTGCCACGTAAATTTTATCATAAATGTCATGGTGAAGAATATTTTGAAAGTTGATCCCGTAGCATTTCGTTACGAGGATCCGGATTTTATCGAAGGACCAGGTATTTTTGGAGATGACGATGATTTTGAATGGAGTGAGGATGATTTTGATTCCGCCGGATTCGATAATTCGCCAATGGATTTTGATTCTGATCCTGTTTGGGGGGATGATTCACCAATCGATGAGGATTTTTGAATCGAACATTCAAGATTGTCTGAACCTTATTAATTCATGAATCAATAAGGTTAAAATTTTTGGCTCTTCCGGAT
>JBNJDH010000108.1:0-9229 GCA_051744695.1 Bacteroidota bacterium
GTGCTGATCTCAGCCATTTTTGCCGCAGCGATGTCCACGCTTTCATCCAACATCAACTCGGTATCCTCGGTCTTCACATCCGATTTCTATCTTTCCATCTTTAAAGATGCCGGAAGAAAGCAAAGTCTGAGGGTTGCCCGCATTTCCAGTGTGATGATTGGACTGCTCGGCATTGGCATGGCGCTGATCCTGGCCACATGGAGCATCGAATCCTTGTGGGACCAGTTCAACACCTTCCTGGGCATCCTTACCAGCGGGGTCGGAGCCTTGTTCCTGATGGGAATATTTTCCCGCAGAATATCGGCCAATGCAGCACTGGCAGGACTCATCGGAGGATTGGGTATTACGATACTCATCCAACAGATAACTAACGTATCGTTCTTACTCTACGGTGCCATTGGCCTGATTGTGAGCCTAGGCATAGCTTTGTTGACAAGTCTTATCATCCCCAACCGAAAAGACATCAACCGGCTGACTTACTATACACTTATAAAAAAACAAGAAGATCAAAAACAATAATTATGGATTTTCAAAAAATGGCTTCACAATATAAAACGGAACTTTTCGAAAGTGTCGTGCCTTTCTGGCTGAAGCATTCGCAGGACACCCAACGGGGTGGACACTTCTCCTGCCTCGACCGTGAAGGGAATGTTTACGACACCGACAAGTTCATCTGGATGCAGGCCCGTGAAGTGTGGCTTTTTGCCATGCTCTACAACCGGGTGGAGAAACGCCCCGAATGGCTTGATATGGCACGCGAGGGCGGAGAATTCCTGAAACGGTTCGGGCACAACGGCGCCTACGAGTGGTATTTCAGTCTTACCCGCGAAGGTCGACCGCTAATTCAGCCTTACAACATTTTCTCTTTTACCTTTGCCGCCATGGCCTTTGCCCAACTGGGGCTAGCCACCGGTGATGACGAGTACGCAACCATCGCACGGAAAACTTACGACAAAATTCTGGAACGTCAGGACAATCCCAAGGGGCGATTCAACAAAGCCGTCCCGGGCACCCGCAATCTGAAGAATTTTGCCCTGCCCATGATCATGTGCAACCTCAATCTGGAAATGGAGCATGTTTTAGGGAAGAAATACGTAGAAGAATCGGCCGAAAAGCTCATCAACGATGTAATGAACCTGTTTTACCGGCGGAACCTCGGCCTCATCGTGGAGAATGTCAATGCCGACGGCTCTTTTTCGGATACCTTTGACGGCCGATTGCTCAATCCCGGCCATGCCATAGAAGCCATGTGGTTCATTATGGATCTGGCTGAACGCTTAAACAAACCCGCGATCATCGAAAAAGCCAGGGACATCACCCTGGACACGATCAACCATGCATGGGACAAAGAATACGGTGGCATCTTCTACTTCATGGACGCCAAAGGGCGCCCGCCCCAACAACTCGAATGGGACCAGAAACTCTGGTGGGTCCACATGGAGACCCTTATTTCTCTTTTGAAAAGTTACAAGCTGACCGGTTCAGAAGAAACACTGAAATGGTTCGGAACCATTCATGAATACACCTGGTCGCATTTCCCCGACCCCCAATATGGCGAATGGTTCGGTTATCTCAACCGGCAGGGCGAAGTTCTGCTCAACCTGAAAGGCGGAAAATGGAAGGGTTGCTTTCACGTGCCCCGGGGGTTGTATCAATGCTGGCAAACGTTGGAGAAGATTCAGAATCGTAAGAGTTAACACATGGACGCCACTCATCCGATCAAAGCCAAAGACTTCTACATTTTTTTAACTTTTGTTTGGTTTTAATCTTTATAGACAATATTTTTAATAAAAATTATACCTTTATCGAATACATTTCTTGAAGTGAAAAAAACAAAATAGGAGGTTCAGTTCACCAGGTAAGCCTCCCTGATAATATTGTTGCTATTGATGCAATCAATGAATTAGCAAAAGAAATCAAATATTATGAAAAGATTTGGGCAGATAATCGGAATCAAGCCGGAACAACTTGAACGTTACAAAGCCTATCATTCCCATGTATGGCCTGAAGTATTGGAAAAAATAAAGGAATGTAATATCAAGAATTACTCTATTTTTCACAAAAACGGATTTCTTTTCGCCTATTTTGAATATGACGGTGAAGATTTTGCAAAAGATATGGAAAAAATGGCCGCTGACCCAAAAACCCGGGAATGGTGGGAAATTATGAACCCCATGCAGCAACCAGTTCCTAACCGTTTAAATGATGAATGGTGGGCAAATATGGAAGAGGTGTTTCATTTGGACTGAAAAAGAATTGATAAATTTCCTGAATCCAATTTCCGGTAAACTACAGGTGTTATTCCATCCATTTTGAAAAAGTAAATAAAACAAGCTGTAAAGAATAAAACCCGCCTTCCAGTGCAATGACATTAATATTCTCCATGGAGATTGCCCAAAGTTGTTTTTATTTTGTAACACATTGAAAACAATGCTTTTTACCGGGGTACAACCGGTATTCTCTTTCACCAATTGGGTAAGTTTTGTTATACCCACATTTTTCTGACTGGCCATCACAATAAAATCTCTTCATTTATGAAAAAATCCTCTCTAACTGATTACCCAATAAAAACAAGCAAGACCATCAAAAGATGATTCCGACGATGTCTGTTAAGAGGGGGACAATTGCAAAGATGGCGACTCCGTGTCGGTTAAAAATTTCACCCTCTGTTTTTGCGGAATTCTTCAGGAGTAAATGATGTATATTTTTTGAATATCCGGCAAAAATAGGCGGTAGTTTTAAAGCCGGTTTGTTGAATAATATCTGATAGCGGATAGTTTGTGGTAAGCAACAATAATTTGGCTTTTTCCAACCGTTTATTGATGATGAATTCGCTGGGGGGCATTCCGGTAATCGATTTAAAAACGCGTGCAAAATGATCTTTTGAGCTGAAAGAAATTTCCGCAAGCTCGCGTACTGAAATTTCTTTTGCTATATTTTCTTGAATGAACTTCAAAACATCTTGAAAATTGTGATTAGCCATTTTACTGATGTTGACTGGCAGCTCTTCCTTAACAAAGCGCGAAAAAAGTTGTGCGATAATGCCTGCTGTTTCCAGATAGCACGCTAAAAAAGGATAAGAAATTTCTTTATTTATCCATGGTTTCGACTGGTAAACCCTTGGGTCGTGATGAGGTAGTTCACAACTTGGGTTGAGCTCTAAACATCTTCGAAAAAGGATAGGATCGTTGGTGTTGGCCTTAATATTTGAAAGCACTCTGAAAAGACTGTAAATATTGAGGTCAGAGGGCATTTCTATACTGAAATGAATGTAAATGTGTGCCAGGTTTTTACCAAAGAAATAGGAGCATGGTGTAAAACTTGGAATCAAATACATATAGTTGGGTTCAAGTATGGTAGTGCCCCCATCAAATACAAGGTATCCCCGCCCTTCGGTAATCAGGTACAAACGTGAAAACGGGCTGATTATATTTTTATAGACAGAATCGTGACTAAATCTTGAGAATGCAATGTTTTTCAGATGAAAACTTACAGACTTCCCTATTTCTTCAATGTGCATAGTTTTTATAGTTAATTACTTCCATGATAAATTAATTGTATCTCTAAAAAATAAAAAAATCGTATTTGTGCAATACAAAATCGTACCAGTGCAACATTTTTTTACTTTTCTCAACTAAATTGCGTTAATAAATCTTAACCGATTTGAAACTAAACTTTATTTGGAATTTTTCTAATCCCAACCGGCACCTTTTCAGCTGGTAGTTTTGAAGTTCCGTCCGGAAGAATAAAAGGCTGGCAATGGGAAACCTACTGGATGGTATTCAGTATTGGAGCATATTTCGTAATCTTAAAAAAAGCAGTTGTTGCCACACTCCATTGTGTTCACAAATAATCATTTTTCTAATTAATTAAAAAATCAAAGTTTATGAAAAAAAAATGGATTTTGCAATTAAGAGACATATTACCTTTAAAAACGGTAATATACAGCACAGTGCTGCCCTTAGCAATGCTAATGGCATCCAGTCCGGGGGCATTTGCCTCAAGAGCCAATGCTGGTGATGTGCCGGAAACAGAGATACGAAGTCCCCAAGACACAAAAACGATCTCGGGAACGGTTACCAACGAATCCGGCGAGCCAATACCTGGTGTTACGGTAGTAGTAAAAGGCACATCTCAGGGCACGATTACCAATTCTGATGGTGAATATACCATTGGGGAAGTACCAGATGAAGCCACTCTTCAATTTTCTTTTGTTGGCATGAAAACACAGGAAGTTGAAATCGACAATCAGACCACTATAGATTTGACAATGGACTCTGAAGCCATAGCACTTGATGAGGTAGTAGCCGTCGGATATGGTACTCAGAAAAAATCACATTTAACGGCATCAATTGAAGAAGTGTCTGGTGAAGAAGTGGTAAACAGGCCAGTTAATAATATTTCAGATGCACTTCATAGTACCGTTGCAGGACTTAATATTAATTCAACTCACGGAGGACCAGCTGCTAATCCAAATATTAATCTTCGTGGATACACCGGTTTCAACTCAAAGCAAAGCCCGCTTATTTTAGTAGATGGTGTAGAACGTAGTATGAGCGATGTGAATCCAACTGATGTTGAATCTATTTCTGTTTTGAAAGATGCAGCGGCATCGGCAATTTATGGTTCAAGGGCTCCTTTTGGAGTTATTCTTATTACCACTAAGAGTGGACAGAAAGGTGAACAAATGCAAGTTAATTACAGTGGCAACTATAGAATAGGGACTCCATTAGGCATGCCGAGTTGGGCCAATTCGTACGAATTTGCAGAAAAGGTAAATGAGCAGTATCGAAATTCATTGCGCTCCCCTCTCTATAGTGAAGATGCTATTCAGAGAATGCGAGATTATGCTTCTGGTAAAATTGATTACAATAATATAGAACTTGAAAATGGTAATTGGGGAGCACACTGGGATGCGCATGCCAATAGCGATTGGTTTGATATCATGTTTAAAGATCAAATACCCAGTCAAGAGCATAATATTAACTTTTCAGGAGGAAGTGAGAATACAAGTTACTACATGGGGCTTGGCTATAATGAATCTGCAGGAATTATTAAAGGTGCAGATGACAAAAAGGACAGATATAGTGCTCTTTTAAAGGTAAATACAAATGCCGCCGACTGGCTTAACCTTAGATTGAGCATGAATTATGTGAAAACTGATCAATTGGCTGTCAATTATAGAGGGAATGGTCCTGATTATTATGACATATGGCGAAATGCAGCAGCAACATTGCCTAATTGGCCAGATATAAATCCAAATGGTAGTCCTCATTTTTTAAGTAGTGGCCCAAGTATGCGCGGCGAAGGTGGAGATCAAACCAATGATAGAAACGAAACTATTTTAAAAGGCGGGTTTACCATCAAACCGTTTGAAGGTTTTAATTTGAAAGGAGATTATACCTGGAAAAATTTTAACAGACATCTTAATCGCAATACTTTCGTAATTTATGTTACAGAAGCAGATGGTTCCACTCGTCGCTCTGCCCGGAGTGCACAGCAGGATGAAGTTCTTCGGAGAATGGAGGTGCGGAATTACCACACGTTTGACTTAGTTGCTGATTATACAAAGCAGATCAATCAACATTCATTTTATGCGTTGGCAGGTTACCAGGAAGAATATAGTCGCTGGACGCATTTAATTGGATCGCAAAAAGACCTCTATACCACTTCTGTCCCAGCGATAAGTACAGCCTATAATGAGAACCCTAGTCTAGATGATAATTTAGGCCATTGGGCCACCCAGGGAATATTTGGAAGGTTTTCTTATAATTATGCTGAAAAATATTTTGTAGAAATTAACGGACGCTATGATGCGCATTCAAAATTCCCGCCTGATATTAGATGGTCATTTTTTCCATCGTATTCTGCAGCATGGAATATTGCAGAAGAAAACTTCTGGACCCTCCCACAAGTAAATCTCCTGAAATTAAGAGGATCCTACACTTCTTCAGGAAATCCGGGAGATGGTAATTACCTTTATCTACCTACAATGGGAACCGGAATTGGAAATGGAGATGTATTGCTCGGGGGATCAAAACCAAATATGGTCTTTATGCCTCCACTTGTGAGTTCCGATTTAACCTGGTCAAAACCAAAGACATTAGGACTTGGAATTGATGCTGTGGCTTTAAACAACAGGCTTGATATTACATATGATTGGTATCAGCGGACGATTTATGACCAGCCTGGCCCGGCTAAAATTTTACCCCAGACAATTGGAGCCAGTTTACCAAGTGTGAATAATGCAGTTAGTGAAACACGAGGATGGGAATTTAGTGTTAAATGGCGTGACAGGGCTTTTAGCATCATGGGCAAACCATTCAATTACTCAGCAAAGTTTAATATTTCAGATTATGTAGGCTATGTGGTTGAATACGAAGACAATATTGATGGCTTAAGAAGTTCCTGGACACCAGGTCAGGTTTTTGGTGAAGTTTATCGATATGAGGCAGATGGTATTGCCCAAAACGTAGCGGATATTGAAGCCAATGCCCCTCAAGGGGGTGGGTGGTACTATCCGGGAGATTTAATGATAAAAGATGTGAATGGTGATGGTCAGATTAATGCAGGAGAAGGAGGGACATGGTACGCCATGGGAGATCGGGAGAAGACAGGCTATAATTATCCACGTAATCGCTACGGTATTCATCTGGGAGCAGATTGGAATGGCTTCGATTTATCTGTACAATTAAATGGGGTGCCTAAATGGGATGTCTATACAAACAACTTTTTTGTGATGCCTGCTCAAGGCAATGTTTGGAATTCAAAATGGTTTGATGTCCATAAGGAATTAGGGACCTGGACTCCTGAAACTCCGGATAATTATTACCCAAGACATTCATTTAAAACTTATCGTCCAAATGATCAATACGCATTAGATTTGGCCCACCTAAGAATTAAGAATCTACGTATTGGATATAATTTACCAGAAAGATGGCTTGACAATGCTGGGTTGCAAAAGGTATATTTCTACACGAGCATTGAAAATATGGGATATATATATTATAACTCAAAAATAAAATACGAGCCAGAAATTATTGCCAATTACGGGGGCATGCGTTATCCACCTCAAAAACAATTCTCTTTTGGTGTTAACATAGGAATTTAATATTAAAATTTATAAGATATGAAATCGAGAATAAAATATATTTGGATGTTGCCTTTACTGTTTGCAATGTCACTTTTTAATAGCTGTCAGGATGATTTTCTTGATAGATATCCCCTAGACAGCATGACCGATGCTACATTTTTTAAGTCTGCAGACGATGTTAAAGTAATGGTAAATGGTTTTTACAGGCTTTTCCCCAGGTATCATTTTCAAGTCGGTGGTAGTGCAGATCAAAGGTATCTTGATGCCAATACTGACATACAGGTTGGGACAGGCCCTTCGGGAGCATTAATGCAGAGAGGAAGCAGTGGTCAGGCACCTTCAACATCCGGGACATGGAATAATAATTTCGACTGGATTCGGCAAACAAATTATGTAATAGAAAACGCTGGACGAGTACCTGTAAGTAAAGAAAAAGATCAATATGTAGGTGAAGCCTATTTCTTTCGCGCATGGGTGTATTTTAATATGTTAACAACATATGGTGATATTCCTATTTATACAGATGTGCTTGCCACTGATGATATTGAAAAGTTATATAAACCAAGAGATTCGAGATACGATGTGGCAAAATTTATCATACAGGATTTGGATTCGGCTATTGTTAAGCTGGGATGGAAAAATTCAGATTTCTCAAAAGAAGGAAGGGTAAATAAGGAGTCTGCTTTAACTATGAAAGCTCGGGTAGCGTTGTATGAAGGTAGTTGGGAACGCTACCACGGAGCTAAAGATACACCATTTGCAGTTGAGGGCAAAGATGGCAATGAGTTTCTACAAATGGTTGAACCTGCAATACTGCAATTAATTGATCATCAGGGAGCCTCTGTATTTACAGATGGAGGCCCGTTTAATGAGCCGTATAATCAATTGGAATCTCAAATGGATGCGTCCTCTACTGAAGGGGTATTTCTATATCGTGCTTATGATGTTAACGAAATTACCGGACATAATTTTTACGGTATGGTTGTGTATAATAATCAATCTATGACAAGGAAGTTTGTTAATAAGTATCTTGATAAAGAGGGAATGCCGCAAGAACTATCATCTTTGCCGTTAGATCCTGAAAGCCTGAATAATCTTGGTGAAAATCTTGATCCGCGTTTTAGGCAGACTATCTGGACGCCCGATAGAGGGCCTCAGGATCAAATTCCCGGTTTTGGAACCCAGGCCCTGCCTCTCAGATATCCACGTATCACTGGCGTTCATGATGCGATTAATTATACATCTACTGGCTTACGCCGATGGAAAGGCGCTATTTTTGATGAAAATGAATGGCGGAACGGATCTACTGATGATGTTTTAATGCGTTATGCTGAAGGATTATTAGCTTTGGCAGAGGCAAAAGCAATGTTAGGTACAATCGAACAATCCGACCTTGATAAAACAGTAAATGTTCTGCGTGCAAGAATTGGAATGGCACCTATGGACTTAGGTACAGTCCAATCCTGGAGCATATCTTATTCACTGGAAGATGGTTTTGAGCCTTCTGAACCCAATATTGTAAATGAAATTCGGAGAGAACGTGTGGTTGAACTTGCTTTAGAGGGGCATAGAGAAAGAGACCTGAAAAGATGGGGAGTTTATCATCATGTTATAAATGGATGGAGACCTAAAGGCGCGCATAGCCAGGAATTTGTTGATTATTTTAATAATCCATCAAGATTAATGGCAGATGGTCTTAGTGAGGAAAATGCAAATAATTGGAACTTGACATTAGGGGAAAATTATGATGTTCATAGTGACGGATTCATTAATCCATTTCATAAAGATCCCCAGTTTGACTCGTCAGGAGCAGGTTACTATGTTGAACCTGACCGTGTCTACTTGTCCCCCATCCCAAAAAATCAAATTGATTTATATCTTAATGATGCTGGAGTAGAATTAACTCAAAACCCGGGCTGGTTTTAAGTATTTATTTATTATTTAAAATTTTATAATATGAAAAAGAATATTTTATATCTGTTTATATTGACATTTGCCGGAATCCTGTCTTCTTGCGAACCCCGAATTGATTTTGACCGAGGTCAATGGGGAGATACGGCTTTTATTGATAATGTCAGTATATTTACGTTAGAGGGGCGATATCCGATCTCAACCTGTCCAATATTCCGGGATTGC
>JBNJDH010000109.1:0-9223 GCA_051744695.1 Bacteroidota bacterium
TGCAATCTTTCAGACAGGTTCCCCCCACCAGGTTGATGATGCGGACTCCCGGATTCTGCGATGCCTCCCTGGTCCATTCAGTCAGCACTTCTTTCTTCTCATTCATGGTTGTGGATGGGCCTTCGCCTGTACTTCCGTTGATAAAGGCACCGGTTACCCCGTTGCATTTTAATAACTGGTAGTAAGGTTTTATGAGGCCAAGGTTTAAATCGCCATTGTCCTTCATGGGGGTGAAAGGGGCGGCTACGAGACCTTTAAATTTTTTAATTGTCATTGTTATTGTGTTTTAATGCGTTAGTAGAATGATCGGGTGAATATTTGATATTGGTTAATGCTTTTTCTCCATTGGATGTTACTAATATAGCATTGAACATCCATTTGACCAGTCTAACCTCTTCCGTGGAGAACTCGCCCACCGGCATCTTGAGCACCAGTTTATTCCAACCTTTTTTAAGCGTAACCGGGATGGGGTCAGTCCCCTCCCAGTTTTCATTTCTGAGCGGGATCTCGGATGATTTCTTAGTGTGGGTGTTTTCCCATTTGGGTGGTTGAATTTCTTTGTCGTTCAGCCATATCCGACTTTCCTGATAGTCCCATTTGCCGCGTGGCGGGGGCAGGTCTTTCTCAGACCGGCTGTAGTTCTGGAACCGCGCATAAAGTCCGGCAGTCTGCTGAGCCGGTGAATACACCCAGGTATAGGCATAGGCGGTGTGGTTGGGCTGAGGGTGTTCATAGAATGAAGGAACAGTGTTTCCCCATAAGTGCCTGAGGTAGATGCCCGCGCCGATGGCCTGACGGGTCTCATAAGTATTCCCCTTCCACCGGTATTTCTTTTTGATTTTATTCTCGGGTGGGAATTTCCTGGTTAAATCACCCTCGTTGGGGAAGGGATCGGTGATGTGCCATTTCACATGGGTCTGTTTGACATAGGGAAAGGGCTCGTTGTGAAACACTTCTTCCTTAAAGTGCAGCATCCGTTTTTCAAAATCTTTGAAAGAGCGGTATTTTTCGCTTCCATCAGGGCCTATGAGTGAGCCTTCTTCATAAAAATAGTTTTCACGTCCCCCTTGCCAGGTCGATTCGGCCAATGTGAGCATAGCCGGATAAAATCCGTTTTGGGCGATGATGTCTTCCGGTGACGCCAGATGCCGGTCGTTCCATACGGCCAGAATGGCCCCGGCCACATCGGGATTGCCTTCCGATACGCCGGCTACATTGCTGTTGTAAAGCGCCACAATGTCGGCAAAGGTATCGAAGTGGTTGATGTAATGGAGGCGTGAATCAATGGCGGGAGTGCCCGGAAGCAGTTCACCCCGGGAACTCCACATCTGGATCATGTCAATTTCTTCTGTTTTGTAATCCCACCCCGGGTTCCAACTAATTACTTTGTGCCCTTTATTTCGGATGTAACTGACCATTTCCGGCACAAAATCCGGGTTTGTGAATTGTACCTCGTCGGTCCCGATGTGGATATAAGGAACCCCGGCAAACACTTCACAGATTTCATCCATCAATTTTTTGAGCTTTGCCATGCCTTCTTCCGACTGCATGTCATGGCCCAGGGCGCGCTCGAAGGCAGCGCTGTGCCCCGGCATATCAATTTCCGGGATCAACAGTACATGATGTGTTTTGCAGAATTCAACCAGCTCTTTGGCCTGTTCAATTGTGTAGTATTTGCCGGGGAGACGCTCGAAATTGGAGCTGTCGGTTAATTCCGGGAATGTTTCACTCTCCAGGCGCCAGGCAACATCTTCGGTCAGGTGCCAGTGAAATACGTTGATGTTGAACCGGGCCAAAAGCGCAATTTGTTTTTTTAACTCCTCAAAAGGAATGAAGCCGCGTCCTACATCATGCATAAAACCTCTCATTCTAAATGCGGGCCAGTCAGTTATATCGCATCCCTGAAAGACTTTTTCCTTATCACTTTCTACTTTCAGTTGGCGAAGGGTTTGAAAAGCCCTGTAGACCCCTTCTTCAGTTGTTGCCTCAATCTTGATTTTGTCGCTTTCGATCTTTAAACGATAGGCTTCATCTTCATTGACCTGGGCTTCCCCGATGCTGTCGACAAGGTTTACGATGAGTCTGGCAGACGAGGAGTTATCCTGCATCAGCCCAATTTCACCCATCCATTTTTTCATCAGATCATTGTTCAGATCAGATGAAACAGAACCCACAGTTGCCGGACAGGTGTGGGCATGCCAGCTGATCTGCTGTGGTTGGGGAAGAAGGACTGGCCCGGAATTCTCACCGGCCATTGCCGAATGGCAAAAAATGAACAGCAACAGTATCAGAAGTGATCTCTGCTTCATTTGCGAAAGTTGTTTTAACGGCCCTGAGAATAAGTGCATGATTTCTTAAAATGAGAGGTTTTACGTCCTAAAATTTATTTCTCTTCCGTTAGAATCTCATCCACGGGGACTTTTTGGAAAATCATGTTTTTTACGCCTTCATACAAAATACCCACATGTTCGTCGTCCACCATGGTCATGCATGAATAGCCAAATCCTCCGGGCTCACGGAGGAGAACGTGATGTTCTTCGGGCCAGGTCATGCCTTCGTCCAGACTGGCTTTTATGGTCATGTTGATCCGGTCATGTTTATCGGCGGGGTTGGAGAAGAAAAGGACTTTTTGTTCTTTTCCGTCCACTTCCAGATCGGCGCTGATGAGGCTGGCCATGCAGTTGGGTTCGGGCAGTGCAGAATTGGATGAAGGGTGGGTTTCCCAGGTTTCCCCCAGGTCATTGGTGGTAGCCACGGCCCGGCCGTTGGTTTCATCTTTGGTTTTTCTGTTGCGGTCGTCCCGCATGTTGAGCATCAGCGAACCGTCGCTTAGCTGTACCACCTGAGCCTCTGTGGTGTTGGGTTTGGCGCCGGTGCCGATTTCCCACTTTTCGCCGCCATCTTTACTGTAGATGATGGTCGAGTGGGGGGTGTATTGATGTCCGTCTATGGCTTTTTCTCCAATGTCCGCTTTAAACTGGGCAGGAAAAACCAATGTGCCGTCATTCAGGGTAATCCCTTTTCCTGGGCCCTGAAGCAAAAGTTGCCAATCGGGGTCTTTAATTTGTTCGGTGATGTTGATGGGATCCGACCAGGTTTTTCCGTCGTCGGTGCTTTTGGTCAGCAGGAATTGTCCTGTTTCCGATGGCTTCATGCCTGGTTGTGATGCCCACCAAGCCATATCGTCCCTGTTGAAACCGTGCAGCCAGAGGGCTGCAACCCAAATGGTGTTGTTTTTATCATCGTAAAGAACGGCCGGGTCGCCAACACCGTTGAGATATTCAGGCTCACCGCCCCATTCATTTTTATCCATAATGACTTTCATGGGCTCCCAGGTTTCACCGCCATCGGTGCTGCGGCTCATGCCTACATCAATGTGTTCCTGGAGATCTTTGCTGCGAGTATAACGGTTGTCATAAACGGCAATGAGTGTGCCTTCGTTGGTGGTAACCAGTCCGGGAATGCGGTAAGTGTCGCATTTGTCCTGACCTGCGGCTCTGACTTCCATGGCAGGCCGGTATTTTTTGTTGATGTGTTCCTGGAAGGTGCTTTCATCATCAAATGTCAGGTTGAAATCTTTTATGCTGATGGATGAAGCGAGCTTGATGTCTTTTGACGCAGTAAGGTTCAGATGGAATGTTGTGGTGTCGTTGATGACGACATCGGAAAGGGAGAATTTGATTTCTTTTGAGTTGAATACTTCAACTGTTGATGCTTTTTGGGTGTTTTCAGAGCCGGATGAACTTGTTGAAATGGAAGCTTCTTTGAGAATGCCTGAGATGTCCTGGTCAAAGGAAAATTCTACTCCTGACAAACTTCTTTCAGCTTCTTGCCCCGGAATAAGTGTGATGTTGATAAGGTTATTGGCACTCTTTTCTTTTATCAGGGGTTTTGTGCTGGTTTGAACCTTAATGTCGGAGATGCCTTTGGGAATGGTATTGGAATTTTCGTCCTGATTGCAGCCAGTCAGCAAAGGAAGAATAAGACCTGCAATGATTAATTTTTTAAGCATGGTTTTTTGTTTTTGGTGGGTGAAAAATAGCCTCAAAAATATTCTTTTAAAGAGTAAAACAGGTAAGACCCCGAAAAGAGATCTTACCTGTAAATTTAAAAGAACAATTTTGATTTTATTGCTCATAACCATCTGTCTGTTCCAGTTCAGGATCATTGGACAGCATGTCTTGCGTAATCGGATAGTAAATCTTATAATCTTCTGAAGCATCCAGTGTGGGGACTTCCTCAAAAACAATGTTGTCGCCTGCCCGAACCAGGTCCCACCATCTTTTTCCTTCACCGATGAACTCCTTGTGTCTCTCGTCCAGAATGGCTTCCCGGTTCTCGCTTTGAGTCCCGCTCACAAATCCATGTACATTGGGGTCATAATCGTCACCATAAGCTCTTTGTCTGACGAGATTGATCTCTTCTGTAGGATCCTCACCAAGGTTGTTTTTGGCTTCAGCCAATAAGAGAAGAACGTCGGCGTATCGATACTTCGGAATATTGTTGTAATTCTTCCTGGTTCCGTCTTCACCAATAATGCCTAAGAATTTGGTAAGTAAGGAACCTTTAAAGTCCGGATCGTCTGCTTCAAAAGGTGTATGGTCCTCTTCGGTTGAATACAGCTTAACGAAGTTATTGCTCCTTTGGTCTTCCTGGTCGTCCAGCATCAAAAGTGTTTTGTCAGAAGGGCCATATCTGCTGGCTCCGTTCACAACAATGTCAGCAACGGACTCACCGTTTGAGTCATACAGGTTGTCAAAGTCGACAGCTCTTCCGGTAAAGAAATAATAGAAGTTTGATGCCTGGTCTTGTTGATAATCAAAGGAAAAAATAAATTCATCGTTGAACTCATTTTCCTGACCCCAGAGATTAGAATAGTCTACCAGGCTGAATCCACTAACCTGTTCCAGCGCATTTTTGGCTTCCTGGTAGTCAGATTCTCCACCGCCAAGAACTCTTCCTGACCAAAGGTATACCTCTCCCTTGAGCGCAAGTGTAGCGGCCTTTGACCAATAGACGTTTTTCCCGTTCCATAAGCTGTTGTCATCGCCGAAATGCTCAAGCGATTTGGCAATGTCGCTTTTAATTTGGGCCAAAACTTCGTCTTTTGGCGCACGAGGTTTTTTCAGTTTTTCAAGGTCAACGTTTATTGTGGGTTCAGTCGTAATGGGCACTTCGCCCCAGGCCTTCAGCATGGTATAATAAACTTGTGCCCGAAGACCGTAAACCTGTCCCAGCATGTGTTGTTTGTCCTCCTCATATTGGAAAGGAACATCAGGGGCATTTTCTATGAAATCATTGATGTAATGCAAGAGTCCGTAAAAGTTGGCCCAATTGCCAAAAGGAACATTCGTGGCGCTGATGTTGTTTTCGATCAAATCAATTCCACTGGGAGATTCTATTGTGTTTCCTCCCCAGGCATCTGAGCGCAGTGCCCCCATTTGCCACATGGTATAGGCATAATCTCTGTAGCTGGAGTAAATCCCTGTATGGGCTGCCCGTGCAGCTTCTTCTGTGTCCCAAAAACCGTTGTAGGTCATTTCACTTTCGGGCTGCATATCAGGCTCACAGGAACTGATTAGGAATGCAACCGCTAAAAGCAATATATAATTTATTCTCTTCATAATGAAATGTTTTTAATGTTAGAAAGATACATTTAAACCAAGGGTGTATGTGCGGGGCAATGGAAATCTTCCCATGTCTATTCCGTTGTTTCCTGCTTCTTCCGGCATACTACCCGAGAAACTGTTGAAATATTTCAGGTTGGTACCTGTCAGATAAACCCTTAGATTGTTGAATATGTTGTTGGCGAATTCTCCGGGCATATTATAACTCAGTGTAACTTCGCGAAGAGCCAGGTAATCTCCTTTTTCCAACATGCGAGAGCTTCCATCTGTTCTTGATCCCTGGTCCCAGCCCGCAGCCAGGTGGTTGTTCTGACGATCCACAAGGGTAAAGATCGGAATATTCGAGTCGGGATTTTCAGGTGTCCATGAATTTGCAATTTCAGCCGGACCATTCTGATTTCCCTGTGTCTGGGAAATACCTTTCACCCGGCGACCATTAATGAGATGGTGTCCCACGGCAAAGTCTGTTTTGACGTACAAATTGAAATTCTTGTATGTCAGGTCTGATGTGAGTCCTCCTGTAAAATCGGGGGTGGTTCTTCCCATCACTTTTCTGTCGAGGTGATTGATGACACCGTCATCGTTCCGGTCTTTCCAGCGGGTATCTCCCAAAAATCTGGTTTCAGGCTTTGTTGCGAATTCAACCACCCGGTCAGAATGTTCATCAATGTCTTCCTGGGTTTGGTATACGCCGTCAAACACATAAGCGGTAATCAAGTCGTATCCGACGCGTTTGCCTTCCTGCAGGCCACCTACATATTTGGTTTCTCCTGTTTCCGGGTCATAGATTTCCTGACCGCCCTGACGGTTGTTTTCGACGCCGTTGTCAGGCAGTTTGTGGGCATAATTTTTAACGGAGTAATAGGTAATTCCAAGATTCCAGTTCCAGTCGTTGGTTTTAACGATGTCGGAATTAACCTGTAACTCCAATCCCTTGTTCCGAAGCGTTCCATTGTTGGTTGTTATGGAAGAGAACCCTGTCCAGAGCGGAAGGTTTTGATCTGCAAGTTTGTCTTTGACATCTCTTACAAAGTAATCTCCTATGAATGTTAAACGGTCGTTGAAGAGCCCCATGTCAAGGCCAAAATTTAGGGTGGTGGAACGCTCCCATTTCAGGTCAAGCAATGGCAGGTTTGTGTTGGCATATCCGGTTTGGGTGTCGTATGCCGAAGTTGTGCCATAAGTTCCAAAAACACCAAAATTGGACAAGACCTCTATGTTGCCGTTTACACCGTAACTGAGCCTGGGTTTTAACCTGCTGATGTAATCACCTGCAACTGATTCCTTAAAGAAATCTTCTTCGTGTACATTCCATCCCAGTGAAATACCCGGGAAGAAATCCCATTTGTTATTGCCAAGGCGTGAAGTTCCGTCACGGCGGAAAGTCAAGCCTACCAGATATTTGTAGTCAAAGTCATAGTTGACCTGACCAAAAACAGAAGCGATTTCGTAACCTGTTCTGTAAGAATGGGGGGTACCTGATGCTTCTGACCCAACATTCATGGTCGGTATCAAGTCTGTTGGAGACAGACGCGTTGCTGCATTGAAGTTGAAAGATTTTTCCCTGAAGTATTCGGTCCCCAGCAAAGCATTGACGTTGTGATTTTCGCCGAGCCGTGTGTTGTATTTGAGCATTCCCGTGACCTGATCACGGAGGGTCCTGGCGTGTGAAGCAGATGCTTGTCTGTCGGTATTTAAACTCCCTGAGTTGAGGTAAGCCTTATTAAAAGATTCATTGGAATTGTTGACGGTAAAATGACTTCCACGCAGCGTGGCTTTGAAATCATCCGTTATCTGATAATCGAACTGTACCGAGGCTTTTAATCGTTGCTCCAGGTTGTCTTCGATGAATTTATCCTGGTAATACAGAGGGTTTCCAAAACCCACATATGTTCCGGGTTGCAATTCTTCCGACAAACTTCCGTCAGGATTGTTGTTGTAAATTCTGTGTGTGGGCGCCAGACCTGCCGTTCTTTGGAACAAATCGTAATCGTCTTCAAACGGGAGATCCTGGCTGGAATGCGCATATGTCACCTTTGCAGTAGCTTTTAACGCATCAGTGATGTCATATGAACCATTGAACGTTCCTGACATACGTTTAAAGTTACTGCCAAACACCAGACCTTTGTTGTCCTGGAAACCCAGTCCCAAATAGAAAGTGCCTTTGTCGTTCCCGCCATCCAGGGAAACACTATAATCCTGGGCATGACTGTCCTGGTAAAACAGGTCATTCAGCTGATTGTCCATGAAAATAAGGTCTGTTCCCGGGTTTACCGGGTCTTCCATAGTTTCCCAGCCTTCATAATCCAGAAGGTACCGGTTGTCGTCCGACAGTTCCATGGTTGTATAAATGGAGTTGGTGGTATTGTTGCCAGTTCCGGCGGAATGGGCACCGGTCAAAAACTGGTTCAGCCACGGATATCCCATTACATCCTGGGCATGCTTTACAGCCAGTCTGTTGTATTTCACATATTCGGCTGCATCTAAGTAATCCATTGGGTCTTCGCGGCGTTTGTTGTTGGTGAGTTTTGTCCGGAATGTAACATTGGTCCTGCCTTCTTTGCCGCTTTTTGTCGTCACCAAAATCACCCCGTTGGCAGCTCTGGCTCCGTAAATGGCTGTTGATGCCGCATCTTTGAGGACTTCCATGGATTCGATGTCATCCGGGTTGAGGGCATAAAATGAACCCGGGACCCCATCAATCAGGATCAATGGCGTGCCAGAACCTTCGAAGCTGGTACCTCCGCGGAGTGTCATGTCTGGTGTGGAGCCCGGTTGCCCGGTGGTTTGGGTCACGTTCAGCCCGGCCACGGTTCCCTGCAATGACGTTGCTGCATTGGTTGTGGGAGCGCTCTCCAGTGACTTCGTGTTCACCTTGGATATAGCGGTGGTCATCTCGTTACGGGTTTGTGTTCCGTATCCGGTTACAACCACTTCATCCAGTTTCTTGACTTCAGGATTAAGGGTTACGTCGATAGCTTCCTGATTTTTCACTTCAACCTCCTGGGAAATGAAGCCGATAAAAGAAAATACCAGCGTCTGCCCGGGATCAACTTGTATCTCATATTGTCCCTCAGCATTGGTAATGGTTCCCTGTGTGGTCCCTTTGACGGATACTGTGGCCCCTGGCATTGGGTCCTGTGTCTCCCCATCGGTAATGGTACCCGTGATGGTGGTTTGTGCCTTTGCGATACCGCTGCTTAAGAGGAGCAGGGTCAGGAAGAAGGCAATTTTCCTGGTTAGATGTTGTACTTTCATAGATTTTTCTTTTTGTGTTTATGTAATACATAAGAATTGTCAAAAGTATTTAAAACATCGTGTATTTTCCAAATTTTTTTTAAAGATTTGTAGATAAAATTTTTCAGAGCAATTTTTGAAAGCATAGAGAAGGTATGGAAGAGTTTAAAAATGAGTTTTCTACGGTCGATACACGTAGCCTTGTCGACAAAGTTGAGATGACTTTGATCGATTATTTAATTCGAAAAGAATTAAAGCCCGGAGATAAAATCCCCAAAGAAATTGAGTTGGTAGAAGCGCTTGGTGTCAGCCGTACGGTCGTCAGAGAATCCCTGAACCGTCTTAAAACCGTTGGGCTA
>JBNJDH010000110.1:0-9152 GCA_051744695.1 Bacteroidota bacterium
CATTTTAAGACCCCGTTCGATGGTCGATAAAGATTTATCGCCTTCTCCGTGTGCCACCATTTCCAAAACATCGGATTTTAACACGTACGATTCGGTATCGTCAATGTTTTTTCTGTAGAGTGGAATTCTTGAATATTCCAGGTATTCACGGTTGTTGATGAAATCGGCGGCTTTCATGTTGCGTGGGCAGGCTACCACGACTGTCCGTGGGGTCATGATCTCTTTCACCCTTGTCACATTTAGCCGCATGGCATTGAGGATGATGTTTCCTTCATCCTGAAAAAGAATGCCTTCCTTGGCGCCTATCGACGACATGGCTTCAATTTCTTCGCGACTGATGGAAGAGCTGTCATCACTTTCGGGCATCAGCTTCGTGATGACTTCGGCAAAAAGTACCAGTGGATAAGCAATAAACATGAGTACGCGGATGATATAAGCTGACGGGAGGGCCAGGCTCTTCCAGAAAGTGGCGCCAATGGTTTTGGGAATGATCTCGGAAACAACCAGGATAAGAAAAGTAAGCACAGCTGATATGATGCCGAACCACGCTTCGCCGAACAAAGCTGTGGCCTGAGCTCCAACGCCGGCAGCACCTACGGTATGGGCAATGGTGTTGATTGAAAGGATGGCCGAAATGGGGCGGTCGATGTTTTCCTTAAGATGCGAAAAAAGATGGGCCCCCTTGAGGTTTTGCATCTTCTTGATTTCGATATACGAGGCCGTGGTTGAGAGCAATACAGCTTCGAGAATCGAGCAGAGAAAAGAAACACCAAGAGCAAGAAGTAAATATAAAATCAATAAAGTCATCAAACGGTTGTTTTGTTAAATTTGGCCAATGAGGCAAATATAAACAAAACATGAGAGAGCTCCGACATCTGAGACAGTGTTCTGGAAGAACTCTTCAGTGACCTTAAATCACTCGTTTATCTATATATCGTGAATTCAGCATACGAAGGGCGCCCATATAATCGGTTTTGAACTCGAGCAGGTCGCCGACTTTCAGTTTATCCGGATTTTTCCCTAGATTAACCACGATCATGTCGGAACTGGCCCCGGCCAGTGAATAGGAGTCATGAGCAGATGTCAGGTGCTTTTCCTCGATGTCGAGCAAGCCCAGGTCGATGAGGGCACGACAGGATGTTTCATGCGATTTGTCCTGGTCAAATTCAAATGTTTCTCCCTCTACGTTGTGTCCCATTTCTCCCTGGGGAATCATGGGTTTTTCAAACAATTCGATGATCTCGGCATAGACGCGGATGACATCGTTGTGCATAAATTCGAACGGTGAACCATCGTATACATTGGTTCCCAGAAACAAGGTTTCGCCCACACGAAAATGATTGATGCCGGCGGGCAATAGCCCCTGATGAATCAGTGGGATGGTGACGGAACTTCCACCGGATATGTAAGGTATGGTCTTGTTGAATTTGTTTTCAATCAGCTGCTTATACAGGCTGAGCTGAATGAGTTTGTCCTGATTGGGCAACACCCCGTAAAGACAGCTCAGATTGGTTCCGATGCCTTTGACTTCAATGTTGGGCATTTCAAATACCCTGGAATAAAAATCCACCACTTCTTCGCGCATCACCCCCTCGCGCAATTCGCCCATTTCCACCATGATGATGATTTTATGGATCTTCCCTTGTCGCCGGGCTTCTTCAGATAGCAGCCTGACCGTTTCGAAGGTGGTATTCATGCTGATATCGGCGTAACGAACAATCGATGGAATGGACCGTTTCGGGGGTGGTTTGATGTAGATGGTTTCAATGCTCGGGTCGATGGATTTGATGGCTTTCAGGTTTGAGACTCTGGAATCACACATCTGGCCAATCCCCAGATTGTGTACTTCCCGTAAATAGGCTTTGTTGCCACAAAGCATTTTGGTGACAATGGCCCAGTCGATTCCATGTTCATGAAACAGGTTCTCAAGATAATTATAGTTGTCTTTTAGTTTTTTGCGGTCAAGTGTAATAAATGCCATTATTTTCTGTTTAGATAACAATCGTTTTTCATTTTCCGGCTGATAAGGGCCAGGGTTTGGTTTTTCGGCTAATTAAAAAACATTCGGTCTTCCTGCCTATTGCCTGCCGACCTACTTTTATCGAACAAGATTCAAATCTGTCTCATTTTAAATTAATTAACCATTTTTTGTTAGATGTTTTATATCAGGCCACCTCACCTGAAATTTACTAATAGCTGTCTGATAATTTTCATTCCCGACTTCTACCTGTAAGTTACTTTTATCTAACAAAAACCCTAAGTCATTTAAAATATGATGTTTAACTAACTAATTTTGTTGGTTCGTTGGTTATGTCGCAAAAGAGAGCAGCCTTTCTCTCCAGCTTTGAGCTTCGAGCTTTTAGCTACTTCTGACTCTGCGACTGAGCTACTAACCTATCGACCTACCAACCTACTGACCTGCCAACCTAATTCCCTGCCGTGTAGCGCATTTCAAGGTACTTATTTGTAAAACCCAGCTTTTCATAGAGTTGCCGGGCCGGGTTATCGGGTTCCACATGGAGCGCCACGTCACCACCGGCTTCCTGAAGGGCATGGTTCATCAGCAATTTTCCAAGACCCTGTCCACGGTATTGATGATGTATGGCAATATAGACCAGAATGTTCTCAGGAATGTAGCCTTTCATGCCGGTTTTGTTGATCACAACCACGCCAATGGTGGTTTGTTGGTCCCGGAGACGGAGGACAAATCCACCAAAAGAATCAGAGCGTTTCAATGAATAATCGACCGCTTTCGAGATGTCTTCCCGGGCATCCCCAAATTGGTCGAGATGAGTGAAGAGAAAATCAATAATGTCAGATCTTTCTGTTTCCGATGGTTGTTGACCGGGAGAAAAAATGGTTTTGTCGTACATGCGTTTTTGTTTGAAATAGTGCTCGTAAGATTTTGGGGCGGGGGCAAGGTGGTTCGAATAGGTTTGGATAAAAAGACAAAAAAATCCACTTAATCGGGTCAATTTAATCTCCTTAATTCATGAAAATAGCCTGTTAAGCTTTTGCAATAGCCTTTTATTCAGTTGTTTGCATCTAAATAATTCTTTTTGTCAAAATGTAGATTTTCAGTAATATATGATTCATCTTAAATCTAAAAATCTAAAAATCTAACGATCTATTGTTATGAATTAATCAGATTTAATTGTTTTAATTTTTAAACGACCCTGAGCCGAAAATGTTCAAAAGAATGCCCGGCGGAAAGGGCCGTAAACTTCATTTCCCGGCAATAATATTCCGTGGGGTGTTTTCATGTTGTGTCATTATCCAATCAGGCCGCTTTTCAGTCTCAGATCAAACACATCGGTGCGTCGGTCGCGCAGGTTGCGTACACTTCCGTAGGCGTGAAGTTCCGACAGGAGGTCCATGTCTACATCGGCCACAAGGATCATTTCCGTGTTTGGGGTGGCTTCGGTTTTGATGCCATTGGTTGGGAAGGCAAAATCGCATGGGGTAAACACGGCACTTTGTGCATACTGGATGTTCATGTTCGATACCTTAGGCAGGTTCCCGACCGATCCGGCCATGGCCACAAAACATTCATTCTCGATGGCACGGGCCCTTGCACAATATCGCACGCGGCTGTAGCCATTTTGTGTGTCTGTGAGAAACGGCACGAAAAGGATTTTCATGTCCTGTTCGGCCAACAGGCGTGAAAGCTCCGGGAATTCCACATCGTAACAAATGAGGATGCCGATTTTGCCACAGTCGGTTTCATACACTTTCAGCTTGTCGCTGCCCGATAGGCCCCAGGATTTGACTTCATCAGGGGTGACGTGAATTTTTTCATACGAATCATAAGTTCCGTTCCGACGACACACGTAACCTACGTTGTAAAGTTTCTCGTCCCTTACCAGGGGCATACTTCCGGTGATGATGTTTACATTGTAGCTGATGGCCAACTGCACGAAACGATCGCGGATTTCTTCGGTGTACTGGGCCAGTTTGCGAATGGCTTCGGGTTCGGATAACTGGTTGTAACGTGCCATTAACGGTGCATTGAAGAATTCCGGGAAAAGGATGAAATCACTTTTGTAGGCCGATACCGCATCTACAAAGAATTCCACTTGCTCAAACACGTCATCCACGGTTGGATAGTGGCGCATCTGCCACTGAACAAGCCCCAGGCGGACCACTGATTTTGTCTGAGAGAGCTGGCTTCCTTTTTTGGTGTAATAAATGTTGTCCCACCCCATGAGCACGGCATATTCCTTCGATTCGTAATCGTCGGGCAGGTAGCCTTTCAAAACTTTTTTTACGTGGAAATCGTTGGCCAGCTGGAAGGTTAGGGTGGGATCATAAAGTTCTTTGAATTTGACTTTCTGGATGTATTCCTTGGGTGTTAGTTCATCTGCCACTTTGTAATAATTGGGGATGCGTCCGCCAAAAACGATCCCCCTCAAATTGAGATGTTCGCACAACTCTTTGCGGGCATCATAGAGGCGACGTCCCAAACGCAATCCTCTGTATTCGGGCCGGATAAAAACATCAATGCCGTAAAGCACATCACCCCGGGGGTTGTGAGTACTGAACGTCATGTTTCCGGTGATCTGATCATATGTATGTTCATCTCCGAATCGTTCATAATTGACGATGATGGAGAGGGCACATCCTACGATTTTATCATTGACCAGGACTCCAAGCTGTCCCTCCGGAAAAATATCGAGCAACGTACGAATGTTCTGTTCGTCCCATGCCGGCCCCTCCCAGTTCCTGTAAGCCTCTTCTTCTGTGGTACGAAGCTCCTGGTAGTCATCTATGCTTAGTTCGCGCAGCTCAACTTTTTCAATATCTTCGTTCATGCTCATAATGTTGTTTGTTTTTTTATATGTCGTTTCCTCTCGGGGAAAACCATGTAGCCTTAAAATTACACATTTTTTTGAATTGGAAAAGAGCCGGGTTGGGCCCCCGCCAATGTGCAAATATGGTCCAAATATTTTGGGTTTAATGTACCAAAAAACATAAATCAGTTTTTGGTGTTGATGTTTTTTTTATTTTCGGCGTCGAAAATCTATGCCGGCCTTTTCATTTTTCTGCCGGTTACAATTGATTGTTGTCCCTGCCCTGATATCCTGAGTTTTATTCTAAAAATTGATCCGGCAATTCCGGTATATCCGGGGATTATTTGTGCTTGTTACCTGTTAGAGGAATTCCCGGACTTAATGTTTTTATTCTATGAGCGACAAGGAACAAAAGAAAAAGAGAAATTTTTTTGACAAGTTTTTGAATATTCTCGAAAGAGGTGGCAATGCCCTTCCGCACCCTGCCACTTTGTTCGGTATTTTTGCTTTAACCGCTTTGGTGTTGTCGGGTGTTGGTGCCTGGCTGGGATGGTCGGTCGAACACCCTGGTACCGGGGACACCATTCAGGTGGTCAACCTGTTTTCAAAGGATGGTTTGGCCATGATCCTGGACCGGATGGTGGAAAATTATACCGGTTTTGCTCCTTTGGGCATTGTGATGGTGGCCATGTTGGGGATCGGGATTGCCGAATCGAGCGGACTGATCGCTGCTTTTATTCGCCTCCTGGTACTTTCTTCTCCCAAACGGTTGCTTACATTTGTGCTGGTCTTTTCCGGCATATTGTCCAATTTTGCCAGTGACATCGGCTATGTTTTGCTGATCCCGCTGGGGGGCATTATCTTCCAGTCCGTGGGGCGCCACCCTATTGTCGGGATGGCTGCAGCGTTTGCCGGTGTATCGGGTGGCTTCAGTGCCAACCTGATCCTGGGAACCGTGGACCCTTTGCTGGCCGGACTATCCCAGGAAGCGGCACGGATTGTTGATCCTTCCTATTCGGTCAATCCTACGGCCAATTATTACTTCATGATTGTCTCGACTTTTTTAATTGCTACTGTGGGAACGTGGGTGACAGAAAAAATAGTATCGCCACATTTTGGGTCATATAAAGGTCCGGCACAGGAGGAAAAGCTGGAGCGTTTAAATCCCCGCGAAAAGAAAGGCCTGCGCTGGAGTCTGGTTGTCCTGCTGTTTTGGGTGGGTGTTATTCTGGCCGGTCTTCTGCCTGAAAACGGCATTTTACGTGGGGAAGACGGCGGCATTCTCTCTTCCCCGGTCATCCGTGGTGTCATTGCTGTTCTCTTTCTCCTGGCCGGAACCATGGGGATTGTCTATGGTGCCATTATGGGAAAATATAAAAACGATACGGATGTGGCCAAAAGTATGGCCGATAGCATGAAGACGCTCACGACCTATTTTGTGCTGGTGTTTTTTGCCGCCCAGTTTGTGGCCTATTTCAAATGGAGTAACCTCGGCGTTATCCTGGCAGTAAACGGGGCCGAGGCCCTGATGGCCGCCAATCTTGGGGCCATCCCCCTGATGCTTTTGTTTGTCCTCTTTTCGGCCTTTATCAATATGCTGATGGGAAGTGCTTCGGCCAAGTGGGCGATTATGGCGCCCATTTTCGTGCCCATGTTCATGCTACTGGGATATTCGCCTGAGCTTTCGCAGGCCGTTTACCGGATCGGAGATTCGGTGACCAACATCATATCGCCCATGATGAGCTTTTTTGCACTGATCATTGCCTATTTCCAGAAATATGACGAAAATGCCGGACTGGGAACGGTCATGGCCACCATGATACCCTATTCCATAGCTTTCTTTATCGGGTGGAGCATTCTGCTCGTGATATGGCTTACGTTTGGTCTTCCGTTGGGCCCCGGCGCTGGTCTCGAATATACTATGCCAGGTTAAACATCCGGCAATTCATCGAAAGGAAAATTCTCATGAATGGTTGCTCCCTGCAGCCATTCATTTTTTTTGCCGGGCGATTCAAGTAATTTGAGCAGAATGTGTTCGATGCGGTGTTCTTTAATTTGCAAACCCTCCTCCCTTAATGCGGAAGCAAAACCTTCATTGAGTTGCCGTCCGGCTTTCAGGGGAAAATCAAAGAGTTCCGGTCTTGTTTTGGGATCGCCCGGGTTAAGGTATTTGGCATGACAGCTTTTCTCATTGGACGACAAATAAATGCGGCAGCCCATGGGGCGTACGGGGTAGATCATACAGCGGCCCTTCCGGAGCAGGGGGCAGGCATGACTGTTCTTTAGTGAGTCTGCGGGAGTTTGTTGGGCCAACCGCTTCTCTTTCTCTTTGGCCCTTTCCCTCACCTGACCGATGGCTTCCGGGGAAAAATTTTTTTCGAGATAAGCAACAGCCGCTATTATTTCATGGGTTGAAGCAAATGCTGACTGGTAACAGCACCACTGACACCCCATGTGGCAATCTACAGGTATGTTTTCGCTGCCGCAGCGTTGAATGAAGGCATCAATCAGTAAGTCAGCATTGTAGTGAAGGTGACGTAGGGATGTTTTCAGGTTTTGAAGCTCGTTATCTACAGGTCTGGTTTTTGCCAGTTGATGGCCGTCGGAATAGAACATCTGTTCAAAATCACCAGTATGGGAATTGTTTTTCATGATTTGCTTTTTTTGCCATTGGGGCACTGAGAGAGGTTTTGTTTGTGGTGGCAAAGATACAAATTGTTGGTCAACAGTGAGATGTTTTGGGTGAGTATGCGGTTGTTTTTTTTTGCTTCAGGTTCTTTAATTTCTCCAGAATAATTTGACAGTTTCATCTTTAACCAATATATTTGCTTACAAAGTAATCGCCAAAAAGATTAATAAGTAAGCATGTTTTTCGCCTCCAATTTACGACTGTTACGCAAGCGACGGAACCTTACGCAGGAAGACCTTGCACTTGCTCTTGGCATCAAGCGGCCCACCCTCAACAACTATGAGAACAAAGTCTCCGGTCCGCCACTGGATGTGCTCACCGCCATTGCCGATTATTTTGGTCTTTCCATGGATACGCTGGTCCGGATAGATATGTCCAAACTAACCGGTTTTCAGCTTAAAGAGCTGGAAGAGGGGAACGATGTTTATGTACGGGGTTCCCGGTTGCGGGTTCTGACTTCCACGGTGGGGCCCGACAATGAGGAGAACATCGAGCTGGTCCAGGAAAAGGCCAAAGCCGGATATTTGACAGGTTTTGCCGATCCCGAGTACATCAGCTCTCTGCCGGTGTTTCGCCTGCCTTTTCTCGACAGGGAAAAGAAATACCGGACCTTCCAGATCAGTGGCGATTCCATGTTGCCCGTTCCCGAAGGGGCCTGGGTCACCGGTGAATTCATCCAGAACTGGCACAATATAAAATCGGGAGAAGCCTGTGTGATTCTGACCCGCGATGAAGGGATCTCTTTTAAGATTGTGCAAAACCAGATAAAAGAGAATGGCACAATAAAGTGCATCAGCCTGAATCCGCTTTACAAGCCCTATGATCTGCCGGTGGAAGATGTACGTGAGATATGGCGCTTTGTTCACTATATCAGTCCGGAGCTTCCGCAGGGCAAGGTGGAAATTGAGCATTTGCTGCGTTCCATTCATACCATTCAGAATGATGTGGGCGAATTGAAATTGCATTTGCTGGACGACAAAACGTAGAGACGCGATTTATCGCGTCTCTACGTTTTGTATGTATTTTGTTTTCAACCAACTGATCATGGACAAATTTGAAAAACTGAAAATACTGGCATCAGCCGCCAAATATGATGTTTCGTGCGCCACCAGCGGCAGCACCCGTGAAGGCAGCAGTGGTTTAGGTTCGGCAGCGGCCGCCGGTATTTGTCACAGTTTTGCTGATGATGGCCGTTGCATCTCTTTGCTGAAAGTGCTTTTTACCAACCATTGTATCTACGATTGTGCTTATTGTGCCAACCGGCGTTCCAACGATTTATCGCGGGCGGCTTTCACACCCGAAGAGCTGGTGGATATCACGATCAATTTTTATCGACGCAACTACATTGAGGGGTTGTTCCTGAGCAGCGGGGTCATGCGCAGTCCTGATTACACCATGGCCCGACTCACCAGAATTGTCCGGCAGTTGCGGGAAGTTCACGGGTTTAACGGCTACATTCACCTGAAAGCCATTCCCGGAGCTGATGAAGCGTTGATTCGTGAAGCCGGGTTTTATGCGGACCGGATGAGTGTCAACATCGAGATCCCTTCCGAAAAAAACCTGAAATATCTGGCGCCGGAAAAGGATTACGGCAGTGTGCTTACACCGATGCATTATATTAAGGAACAGCAGCAGGAGTATCTTCCGAAGAGACGTAGCCACCCAAAAACACC
>JBNJDH010000111.1:0-9116 GCA_051744695.1 Bacteroidota bacterium
CTCAAGAAGCTTGTAGCCTGTTTCTCTGCTGAGTAATCCGGCATAGGAGGGATGCCATGAAGCAAATGGATCATTTTTCCAATCGGGATGAGCCAGATCAATAAAGGGCTTAAGCCATCGGTAAACAGCCGGACTCCATCCCCAGGGTTCAAACATCAGCTTTCCTCGTGCGGGTTTGGATATGTCGTTGGGCGAATTTACTACGCGGGGAATTGACCAACCTGTCTCTTTGAGGTGATCAAGGGAGTGATCCTTTTTATCAGGAACCAGAACAAAATCGTTTTCATCGCCCAGGATCCATGGCAAAGTGGCCAGATCCTGTTCAAATTTCTGCAGATGCCGGGGCGGCATATAAGAAACCTGACCATTGGCAATAGCCATTTCGTTTGTCGGATTGAAAAGAAACAGTCTGGAATGCATGGGCTGTCTGGTTTAGAAGCAAAACTACAAAACAATTTTCGCTTTGTTTGAATAAAATTGTTGATTAAAGTTGTTCCCTGTCGTAATTTGTGTTCATATATTTGTGCCTGTCCATAAAGTGCCACCTGCTGCTTCACCAACCTTGCAACTGTCATTTTCTGAGCAGACACAAGATTACTTAGATGCTTTCCCGGCTTTATAGACGGGCACAAATTAAAATTCAGGGCCATGAAGAAAAAAACTATGCTTTTACTTTGGGCGGTAATGTTTATGATCGCCGCCTGTAATCCTTCTTCCGTTAAAACGGAGGATGAAACCATTGATTCGGACTCCCTTGCCGTTGAAGATGATGACAGTAATGACCAGCAAGAGGAATCTGACGAGGGGGAAGAGTCTAGCGATGATGATGGTCCGGGAACCGAATTTATTGCAGGGCACTCCATTGCATTTGAGTCGGTGTTGCGAAGCATCCCGGACGAGTACATCAACCGGGTACGGGAGACTTTTACGGTTTCCTATCAACATACATCGCACGGAACTCATGTGACACGCGGGATGTTTGGACTGCCGCAGTACAAAGACGGCGATGGTGAATCGTTTGCCGTAGCCAGAAATGAACCTGCAGTGGGGGTGCTGAGCATTTTTGACAACAAACTTGAGCTTTTTTCTCCCGATGGTGTAGAGGCCACTGACCTCAGTACCCACGAAACGGCATTTATAGAGACCACTCGCAACTATCTCGACGATTCACGAAATGATGCGGTTAATGTCATTATGTGGTCGTGGTGCGATATTGCCGGACATGATGTGGAGGGCAATTACCTTCCGGGCATGGAAACATTGATCAGTGAGTATGGTGAAGGGGGTTCAAAAATCGGAAGTGGTGAAGGCATGCGTGAAAAACCGGTTCATTTTGTGTTTATGACTGGACATGCCAATCGCAATGACAATTTGGGTCCTGGAAAAGCTAAGAATCTGGCCGATCTGATTATTGATTATTGTGCCGACAATCAATATTTTTGTCTTGATTATTATAGCATCGACACCCATGATATGGATGGCAATTATTGGGACGATGCCGGGGATAACGGTGATTCGGATGCTTATGGCGGCAATTTCTATGAAGACTGGCAGGAATCTCATGAATTGGGGGTAGACTATTGGTATAACCGTTATTCACCCGGAGGAGATGTAACTTATGGGGCCCACAACACGCAACATGTTACTGCCAATCGTAAAGGTATGGCTTTTTGGTGGATATTGGCACGCCTGGCCGGGTGGAACGGAGAAGTAGAGGAATAGTAATCATTTATGCCTAGCCCGGGGACAATAGATTGTTAGAGGTTAGTAGCTCAGTCGAAGAGTCAGAAGTCAGGAGTCAGACGTAGCTGAAAGCTCGAAGCTCAAAGCTCAAAGCTCATAGCTCAAAGCTGTTAGCTCGTAGCTCTTGGCTCTTAGGTGTTTAATTTGGGACAATTATTTTGAGTAGCTGGAAGCTTTTAGCTAAAAAAAGCCGAAGGCTTTTGTCCTAAGAGCTAACAGCAAAGAGCTAACTTGCTGTTAAGTGTTTGAATTTGGGAAATTTGTTTTACATAGCTGAAAGCTCGAAGCTCGAAGCTGGAGAGAAAGGTTGCTCTCTTTTGGGATATAACCAAAGAACCAACAAAATTAGTTAAACCTCATATTTTAAATAACTTAGGTTTTTTGTTAGATAAAATAAAGCTCGTATAATGCAGATATACTGTGAATTAACCTCGTAATGCTGGAATTTTAAACAATTGATTACAAAGCATTGCAAAAGTTTAACGGACTATTTAAAAAAATCCGGAGATCGCTGCCACTGGAAATTGACAAACAGAGGTGGGGTTCCGGATTTTGTTTTGTACAGCATGTTTGAAATGTTGGAGGTCCCTGATTTATGCCGTTGTGAATTCTGATTTAGGGGCGCCGCAAACCGGACACCGCCAATTGTCAGGTAGGTCCTCAAAGGCTACATCTTCCTGTTCATCGTCATATACAAACCCGCATATCGTGCATTTGTGAACAGTTTTTTCCGACGAGGATGCCTCCTCAGGTTCATCGATATGAGTTGGGGCGTTGGGCGGAGCCACACGTTGTTTCTTTTCTTTGAATTCAGCATAAGTCATGGGGGGCTTACTTTCATCTGTTACTTCCGTTTGAAGAACCTCGCCTATGAAAATCATATGCGATCCCACATCGACTGTTTTTACAAGTCGGCATTCAACCCAGGCAATGACATCGTTTAAAACCACAGGTACACCGGTGGCTCCATAATGTACGTTCATCCCTGTCATCTTGTCGATATCTGCTCCGCTATTGTAGCCGAATTTGTCTATCACATCTGATTCGGCATCATTGTGGAGAATGGAAATCGAAAAACTTTCCGTTTTTTCAATGATCTCAGTTGTGTAATTGTCTTTATGGCAACAAGCCGCAATTTGTGCCGGTTTGGCAGTGACCTGAAATACGCTGTTGGAAATATATCCGTTGCCATTTTCCTGATTTCCTGAACTCACAATATAGAGTCCGTAGGACATTTTCTTAAAAGCATCGACATTAATCATGGTGGCTCTTTTTTTGTTTATACGAATATAATCAAAATGTTTTTGTGCAATTCCCTTTTCTTTTAAAACAAAACTGCCTGAGTTGCGTAGAAAAGCTAAAACATGGGTGACTTATGAGGCATAAATCATTTCTCGGAGCTTTGCTTGCGGGGAATCGCAAAGAGGCATCCCGTATTGTTCATGATGAGGTTTTTCAAAATGGAACGGGGGTGCAGGAACTTTATGAGACCATTATAAAAAATGCGCTCTATGATATTGGTGAGATGTGGGAACGAGGAGAGATAAGTGTGGCTACAGAACATCTGGCATCGGCTATTGTGGAGGCTCTCCTTAACGAACTTTATCAGAAAGTAATCACTTCCGATATCTCAAATGACTATGCGGTGGTTGTATCTTGTGTTGAAAATGAACATCATCAGGTGGGGAGTAAGATGGTTGCCGACGTTTTTGAGATGAATGGTTGGAACACCTACTTTCTTGGTGCCAATACTCCACGATCTGAATTGAAACGATTTATTGGCAATATGCAACCTCAATGGCTTGCGTTGTCTGTCAGCATTTATTTTCATATCCCCGATCTTGAAGAAATGATAGAGGAGATTACACAATCCTTCCCGGATCTAAAAATTCTGGCTGGAGGGCAGGCTTTTCTGCATGGTGGAACTGAGGTCCTCGAGAAATATGAGAATGTGAATTATCTCCCTGATCTTACTTCATTGGATTCTTATCTGAAACATGAGATTGCTTCCGTGTGAAGATTGTTTATTGTATAGTGCCCATCTATGAAGTGGCAGAGCATGTTAGTAATCATGTATTTGGGCAAAAAGTGCCAATTGCAAGGCATCGTTTTCGCATAGCTTTAGTAGAGCAAAGTTTGGAAAGCCGAAAAAACTAATTTTACTCACGTACATTAGCATTTTGCCTACAAGTGTAACACTTTACTCCGATCCCGGGAGAGTACGTGATGCTTTATAGGCAAACCCTGCATGTTTAAATGCCCAAAAACTGATGAAATGAATTAAAAAGCCGACTAAATTTATGGATAAAACATCTCTTATAGAATCAGCGGAAAAATTAAACCCGGTTTCGTCCTCGAGTGTTACAGCGTATCAGCAACAAGCGGGAAAGATTATCGGGACTATGAATGAAAGGATGTTGCAAAGGAGCGATATTAAATCTTTAACAGGAGCTGAAAATATTGATATGATGAAGGACAATCATGCCAATCATGTTCAGTTTATGGCATCCATCTTCAAAAACAAAAATGCCGGAGTTTTGGTAGAAACCATACTTTGGGTGTTCCGGGCCTATCGCAGTCATGGTTTTTCTCCTGATTACTGGGATGTTCAACTGGAGGTTTGGAAGGATGTGCTGAAAAACATCCTTCCCGGAGGAGCATGGCAGGAAATTGAACCTTATTATGAATGGATGCAACACAATGTCCCCGTATTTTTGGAATTGACCAATGATGTCACATCCCCCCCAAATCGTAGTTAATAATGAATCAAAAAGACTTTTCTGACATATTTTCCCAGTGGTCCGATGAGATCAGCACTTCTTTGTTTAACAACCGTTCCCTTTGTGTGGCTTTGATTTCATCAGAAGGTGAGTTGCTTTTCTCTAATACTGCTATGGCCCAGATTTTTTCAGGGACTCCCGCTGATTCTTTGCTGAATCCTTCCTTTGAGCGTTTGCTTTCGTTGAAAAGTGAGAAGCCCCTGATCTATGAAGGTTTTATGACCATTGGGGATTATTCTTCTGTAAATACATCAATCTTTGTCCAGGTTTACAGGAAGCAGGAAGAACTCCTCATTATCGGGGGCATGGATGTAAATCAGCTGATGGTCCAGAATGAAACCCTGCATCATTTGAATCAGGAAATAAATAACCTCCAGCGCAGGCTGATAAAAGAAAAAAATAACCTTGAGAACACCCTCGATAAGCTCAACAAAGCCAACGAAGAACAGAAAGAGTTAATCGCTACTAAGGATAAGCTTTTTTCAATTATTGCCCATGATCTTAAAAATCCTTTCGGCGCTTTGATGGGGATTAGTGAGCTTTTGGTGTCCAATGTGGATAAATATCCTCCTGAGCGGGTCAAAGAGTTTGTTCAGAATATTCACGAAACATCCTCTCACACATATGCTTTGCTGGAAAATCTGCTTGAATGGTCACGGTTGCAAACGGGGAAACTGTCTCCCAGACCTCAAAAAATTCGCCCCTCTTCTGTGATTCAGGAGGTGATAAGCCTGACACAGGAAAATGCCCACTCCAAAAAAATTGAATTGCAAACCGAGATTCTTACTGATGACCATGTGTATGCAGATCCGAATATGTTGCAGACCATTATCCGCAATCTGGTCACCAATGCATTGAAGTTTACTTATGAAGGCGGAAAAGTGACTGTCGGGACCAGTGACAATGGAGACCATTTGCGGTTCAGAGTAGCTGATACCGGGTTTGGGATAGAATCCAAACATTTGGAAGAATTGTTTAATGTGGATTGCAAATTGTCCAAAACAGGTACTGCGGAAGAAAAAGGGACCGGCCTTGGTCTTTTGCTTTGTAAAGAGTTTGTAGAAGCCAACCAGGGAGAAATATGGGTTGAAAGCGAATTAAGTAAAGGGAGTACTTTTCAGTTTACGATTCCGCTTTACCAGGGAGATGACTAAAAAAAGGTTAGCATTATTCAATGCTAACCTTTTTTTAGTCGGGATGGGGTGATTCGAACACCCGACCCCTCGCCCCCCAGACGAGTACTCTAACCGGACTGAGCTACATCCCGAATGATTTGTCCCTTTTGTTTTAAGACGGTGCAAAGATAAATAAAAAGAAGGTTCTTGCAACCCTCCTTGAGCTAAAAATTCTGTCAGTTTTTGGGGGTTTTGAATAATTGCTTTGATTTCAAATTGGTTGTCATTGTATCTGAATGTTCAGATTTTTTCCAAATATATTTTATTATTGGTTATTTTTGTGCTGATATAAGCCCGTGAGTGGAGAAAGTGAAGAATTTGTCTGTCTTTTTCCCACGAAACTGGTGTTTTGCCAATGTTTATAGCGAAAAATTTTGAGACCTTCAATATCAAGCGAAAATAATAACAATGTGAACGGAGATTGGAGTAGTAGCTCCTTATTGGATGCTATTGCCCGCGGGGAAGAAAGTGCTTTCAGACATCTTTTCGATAATTATTATCAATCTTTGGTAACATTTGCTTTTCACTATATGCGGGACTTGGATGCATCCCGGAATGTGGTGCAGGATGTATTTGTAATGCTTTACGATAAGCGGGAAGAGATTAAGATCCATACCTCCCTGAAAGCTCATCTTTATCAGTCTGTTCGTAACCGGGCATTAAATGCCATTAAGCGCGACAAGATGCAACGGGAACATCATCACCGGATGCTGGAAGAAGATGATGAACACCTGGAACACGAAGATTATGGTGCTCTTAGCGAGCTGGAAGGGCGTATTGCCAAGGTGGTGGATGATCTTCCCGGGCAGTGTAAGAAAATATTCAGGATGAGTCGCCGGGAGGGAATTCCAAACGCTGAAATTGCCGAGCAACTTTCCATTTCCAAACGAACTGTGGAAACCCAAATTAGCAAAGCTTTAAAGAAAATTCGCGAGGATTTGGTGAAGCATGGGTATCTGCCTGTTTTACTTCTCTTGGCAAATCTTCTGAAATCATTTTTTATTTAGAATGAATAAAAAGTGTTTTTGTGGTACGTGCATTAACAGGTTGACTTGTCATAATAGATGCATGGGGAGCTTATTTGCCAGTTAGTAAAAATCTAAAAACGAAGAAAATGGAATTTTTATTGCAATTATTTGCCGATTTTTTAGGAACACCTGTCGAAGAAGAGAAAACTCCCCAAAACAATGTCAGGGAGAATGAAATGAAGCTCGAAACTGAAGAGATGCTGAAACAGGAACAGGAAGAAGAATTTTCAGAAGAGCAGATACTGTTTGAACTGATGCAATTTCATTAAACAAAAGTTATGAAGACTTTTTTGCAGTTTGATTTATTATATAAAAGCAAATCAAAAGCCTTTGTACTCAACAAGAAAGAATAGTCGTTCAAATTTTGTTCATGGGTAAAACAAATAACATACAACCTGAAACACTTGTTCGTTATCTATCGGGGGAATCAACACCTGAAGAGAGGAAGAATGTAGATCATTGGCGGTCGCAGTCCCCATCTAATGAACAGGTTTTCCGTGAATACAAACAAATATGGGAAGCCGATCATCATACGCTTCTTTCCGGCAATGAGATTGTTCGTGACTGGGATAAGATCCGCAGCCGCATCCGTTTTGAAAAACAGGATCATCGCCCGGCAGTATTGTCTTCTCTTGTCCGGATAGCAGCTGTTTTTTTATTGATGCTTGCCGTTAGTTCTGCGTTGTATACTTATTGGAATGTTCCAGGTTTTGGCCGATGGAGTGCATTTCAAACAGAAGATCAAATTGACTCCATGCGGTTGCCCGATAACAGTATGGTTTTTCTCAATAATCACTCATCTCTGAAATATCTGAAAAATTTTAATGATGGCAATCGAAAGGTAACCCTTGACGGGGAAGGGTATTTCGATGTAGCCCATGATCCCGGAAATCCATTTCTTGTTCACACTCCAGAGGGAGCCGATGTTGAAGTCATGGGAACTTCCTTTCATCTTAAATCAGGTAAGGGATTTGATCAGATGGAACTGAATGTTACTGAAGGGACTGTCCGGTTAAATTATCAGGATTTTGAAGACGTAGTAAAAGAAGGAAGTTCTGCTATTCCTGAAAATCAATCTTTTAAAGTTGTTTCTACGCCCAATACAAACTTCCTTTCATGGAAAACAGGTGAATTGGTGTTTTCACAGGCTTCACTAACAACTATTGCAGAAACTTTGAATGAACATTTCGATTCGATCGAAAATCTTGAATTGAATACCAGCAGCGATGTTCAGGTAACAACAACTTTTAAAGATCAGTCCCTGCCGGATATTCTCAGTGAGTTGGAAATGCATTTTGATAAAAAATTCCGGGTGGAAGAAGGAGTTTTGACAATCTCTGACTAATTTCGGGGCATATTTTCAACCTTTGTTGTAATATGTAGCCCGAATTGAACAAGCATTTTGCCCATATTATTCAGACCACCATTCTGGTCGCGGCCTTTTCTTTGGCGACGACCTTTTCTTGTTTGGGGCAAGGTGTTGAAAAAAAGATGGTTGAACTCCACAGACAGCAGGGAAGTGCTGTTGAATTGCTAAGTCATTTGCAGGAGCAAAGTGGAGTGGTTATCAGTTACAGTTCCCGGTTGTGCCTTTCCGATCATGTTGAACTTTCTTCATCCCATAATTCCCTTATTGATTTTCTCGAAGAGATATTTCGTGACTGTCCTTTTCGTTATGAGGTCCGGGAGAACCGGATTATTCTTCAACCCCGTGCAAAACCCCTGCGTCAACACACTGTGAACGGATTTGTGAGTGAGAGGGAGACTGGCGAACAGCTGATCGGTGCCAATGTATATACTGATGAACGGGGAACAGGAACCGCCACCAACAATTTCGGATTTTACAGCATAACTCTTCCTGAAGGTAAAAACAGTCTTCAGGCTTCCTATGTAGGCTATAATACCGATAGAAAAACTTTCAATCTTCAATCCGATACTACCATTCGGTTTTCTCTTGAACCCAGTATAGAACTTCCCGAAATATCAGTTTTAGGGTCGAGAATGCCCAATTTGCTAGACGGGGGAAGCTTTGGTTCGGTACGGGTTTCGATGGATCAGATTATCGATGCCCCCTCTTTATTCGGGGAAACAGATCTGATGCGGGGTATTCAAATGTTGCCCGGCATTCAGAGCGGATCTGAAGGTTTTTCCGGACTTTACGTCCGTGGAGGTGGACCTGATCAAAACCTGGTTTTGCTGGATGATGTGCCTGTGTACAATGTGGGGCATCTTCTTGGATTTTTTTCCATTTTTAATTCGGATGCAGTGAAACAGGTGTCCGTGACCAAAGATGGTTTTCCCGCCAGATATGGCGGAAGACTCTCTTCCGTTGTCGATGTCCGCATGAAAGATGGTCGCGAAGACCATATAGGAGGGAAGGTTTCATTGGG
>JBNJDH010000112.1:0-9100 GCA_051744695.1 Bacteroidota bacterium
CTCTCCATCCCTGATTTTGGAAGCGCTTCTACAGGAATGGAGTCGCTCAACGTGGCAGTAGCCACAGCCATCGTGTGTGCAGAGTTCAGGCGTCAGAACGCTTTTTCATCAGTATAAAATAAGTTTAAGTCATTGGCCTGATGGAACCTGCCTGACGTTTTCTCGAAAAGAATCAATTTTCTCAAAAGAAACTTTCTAAGAAAACAATATCTGCCTTCTAACAGGCCGGCAGGCAGGCCTGTCTGCCGGTTTCCATATAACTATCCTGCAATACGAAACAAACATTGATTTGTACAATAAATATCATTTTTCATAAACCGCCAGGCAGGCTCGCATGCAAGAACTTATACATATTCTTATTGTGGCAAACTTTGCCATGCTCGTTTCGGCAGGGTAAGGGATTCAAAATTCATTATGCTTTCAGCCATTCTGCAATCTTCGTGGCACCCAACTGCCCATCGAGGGCCGATGAAGCGATACCACCGGCATACCCGGCTCCTTCACCACAGGGAAACAACCCTTTCACGCCTTCATGCTGAAATGTATCACGGTCACGGGGAATACGTACCGGCGAAGATGTGCGTGACTCAGTCGCCAAAATAATGGCCTCTTCATTCAAAAAGCCGCGGGCTTTTTTCCCGAATTGTCTGAACCCGTCTTTTAACCGGGAAGATATGGCATCGGGCAATATAAAATGCAGAGGGGAAGAAACCGTCCCGGGAAGATAGGAAGATTCGGGCAGGTCGTAAGACAATCGCCCTTCGACAAAATCGACCAGACGTTGGGCCGGCGCCACCACACCATCCCCGCCATTGATATAACACAAACGTTCCACATCCTGCTGATATTGTAGTCCCCCCAAAGCCCCGTACTGTTGATACCCACTCAGATCTTCGGGCCGAATCTCCACCACAATGCCACTGTTGGCAAAAGGCGAATTCCGGGCAGAAGGCGACATGCCGTTGACAACCATCTCATCGGGGCCCGTCATAGCAGGCACTATAAATCCGCCGGGACACATGCAAAATGAGTAAACACCGCGCTCGCCGGACTGACATGAAAAATTGTAAGTAGCCGGCGGGAGATAATCGCCCCGCCCCTCCTGTGAATGATACTGAATCTGATCGATCAGTTCCTGCGGATGCTCGACCCTCACACCCATGGCCCAGGTTTTGGCTTCCAGCTTGATCTGTTTTTCATGCAAAAGATGATACACGTCCCGGGCGGAATGGCCTGTGGCAAGCAATACGGCACGGCTGTTGATTTTTTCCCCATCCTGAAGGACAACTCCTTCAACCCAATCACCGTTTATGATCAAATCCACCACACGGGAATTGAAGCGGAATTCGCCGCCCGCTTCCGTGATGGTTTTACGGATATTGCGCACAACCCGGGGAAGAACATCCGTCCCGATGTGGGGGTGTGAATCAATCAAGACATCTTCAGATGCGCCATGGTAATAAAACAGTTCGAGTAGGTCCCGGAAATTCCCCTTTTTCTTGCTGCGGGTATACAATTTGCCATCCGAGAACGTGCCTGCACCTCCTTCGCCAAAAGCATAATTGGAATCATCATCGAGTTGCTCATTCCGGTTCAGAAGGGCAATATCCTTTTTCCTTTCACCAACCTCTTTGCCCCTTTCAATGAGCACCGGTTTCAAACCCAACTCCATAAGTTTCAGTGCTGAAAACAGGCCCGCCGGACCGGCACCCACAACAATCACTTCTTCTTTGTTTTTGACATCGGGCCAGTGAAATTGAACCGGCTCAGGTTCGGGAGGCGTTTCCCCGGTCCAAACATCCAAATGAAGTTGTATCATCACCTGCTTTTGGCGGGCATCAATAGAGCGGTGCGTCACCCGAAGTCCTTCGATGCCGGAAGCAGAAATTTTCATTTTCCGGGCCGCCATCTTCCTGATGTCATCTTCACGCGAGGCTTGTTCCGGCGTAAGACGCAATCCGATTTGTTGCTTCATAAAAATGGTTTACTCAAAATAAAAGGTGAAAACAAAAAGGCGGGAGGTTATCCGGTCCAGAACATCTGTGTACATCTCATCTTCGGGTTCACCAGTGCCGGCCGGATCCAGCACATTACGAAGTCCGATGGAAATTTTAGCCTCGGCCGTAAGCCTGAAATAGGTGAGATACATATCCAGGCCTGTTCCGGCTTCCAGGTAAACATCTGTACTTCTCAGATTCAGACCGTCCTTTTCCGTTTTGGCCAGATCGACCCGTGGATTCACTCCGCCAATAAGATAGGGTTTCACATTGGTCATCCGCTCGCCATTGAATTTAATCAGGAGAGGAAATTCCAGAAAGGTGGATTTGATCTCAAGTGGTCCGTCATCTCTTTCTCCATTTTCAATAAACCAGAGGTCGCGCTGTCCAAAACTAATGCCCGGAAGAAAACGGAGATTCATATATTTGTTTAGGCGAAGACTGCTAACAATCCCGATATTCACGCCCGGATTCAGGTTGACAATATCCCCATACCGGTCCTGCATGCCCGCTGGGCGGTCGCCGGGGTCTTTATGCACAACCCTGAAATCCATGGCATTCACACCAATGAGAAAACCAAAATGCAGGGTTTGGTAATCAAAAGCCGGCAGATTAGGAACTTTCTTTCTTTCAGGCCCCTGGGAAAAAATACCTCCGCAAAGAAAAAGAAAAAAGACCACGAGAATAATGGATCGCCTGTTGATCATATCACTGAAGAAAACGCATCTTTTCCCTGGATTATTGTGATCAATCTTTTCTTCCCACATAAATGGTTGCAATGCCAAAGGTTTGAGGTAATGTTCGTTCCGGTGTCAATCCGGCTTCTCTGAGCTCATTGTTAAAATTTTCACCCTCGGGGAAATGCCTGACTGATTCGGGCAGGTAAGCATAAGCAGCCTTATTCCGGGCAATTAATCCACCCCACCAGGGAAGAATGTAGTTGAAATAAAAATGATACAATTGTTTGAATGGGAAAGTCCGAGGGGTACTAAATTCGAGTACCATCAGACGCCCGCCGGGTCTGAGCACCCTGGAAATTTCGGACAATCCTTTCCGGAGATTTTCAAAATTCCGGACGCCAAAAGCAACAGTTGCCACATCAAAAAACTGGTCTTCAAACGGCAGCTCCTCCGAGTCAGCTACCTGAAGGTGGACTGCCATTTGGAGATTTTTTTTGTTGACCTTCTTGCGGGCAAATTCCAGCATCTTTTCGGAAATATCGACACCATAAACCGCCACGGGATCCAGCCGACATGCCTCAATGGCCAGATCTGCCGTTCCGGTCGCCACATCCAGAACCAGGGGTGCCTGATATTCACAAAGCAGTTTAACTACATTTCTGCGCCAAAGCTTATCTATGCCAAAAGAGAGCGTGCGATTCAGGAAATCATACCGCGGAGCAATCCGGTTGAACATGGCCCTGACCTGCTCCTTCTTACTTTCTTCCTGATTTTTATAGGGTTTTGTCATGATCGGGAAATATTTGGGTCAAAAATAAGAAGGTTTTGTTTAGCAGACAAGAGGAGGATAGTGGACAGCCAATAGTAAGAAGTCAATAGTGGCTTTAACAATAGATCGTTAGATTATTAGATATAAGATTTAAGAAAATTCGTATAACACTAATATACTGCAATTTAATCTGAGAAATGCCGAAATTTTAAACAATTGAATTACAAGGCATAACAAAAATTTAACGGACTATTGTTTAAGGCACTAACCTGAAAAATTAAGTGCATTGCTGTTAGCTGTTAGCTGGTAGCTGGTAGCTTTTAGCTATTGGTTGGTAGCCAGGAACTAACAGCAATCGACCAACCCCTCATTATACTTTCCCTTCTGCCCACCATTTCAGGCGTCCGTCAAATTTACTTTTCAACTCACTGAGATCCCCGAATGATTCATCATCAACGCGAACTTCCCCCTTGGTTACATGGCCCAGAATAGAAAAAGGCATCTTGTGGTCAACCATAAAATCAACAAAATCATCCTGGTTTTCAGGAGATACAGAGACAATGACTCTTCCCTGAGATTCCCCGAAGAGAAACGCGTCCTTCCTGATTTCAGCATCGGTGGTGATATCAAAGCCAAATTCCATGGGAATGGCACACTCGAGGAGTGTGAAAAACAAACCGCCATTGGAGACATCATGAACGGACCGGACCAAATGCTGATCCGTCATCTCGCCAATCACCTGATAAAGTTGTTTCTCCTCGGCAAGATTGCAATAGGGCGGACGGGATACCTCAATGTCATGAATGACCTCAAGATACCCGGAACCACTGATGTCTTCACGTGACCGCCCGATAAGAAATATCATATCTCCCTTGTGCTTAAAAGAAAGGGTGGTGTGTTTATTTTTATCCCTGATCACCCCTAGCATTCCTATCACCGGGGAGGGCCTCACGGGAGTAATGTTCCCGTCCACGGAACGCTGATTGTAGAAACTTACATTTCCGCTAACGACGGGGACATCAAAAAAGTCGCAGGCATCGCCCAATCCTTTCACGGAATCCACAAAATCGGCATAAGCCTCCGGATCATAGGGGTTGCCAAAATTCAGACAGTCGGAAACAGCCAAAGGTGTGCCGCCTGCACAGACGATGTTTCGCATCGCTTCTGCCACAGTAATGCGTGCCCCGTTGTAAGGATCACAAGAAAAATAAGACGGATTGCTGTCGACCGTGGCCAACAATGCTTTGTCGTTGGTGCTTAATTCCACAATGCCGGCATCGGAAGGAAATTTGGTGCTGGTTGCTTCACGGCGTAGCGTTTTGGAGAACTTTTCAGTTAGCCACTTTTTCGAAGTCACATTCAATGACCTCAACATCTTCTCAACCACGGCGGGATAATGATCGGGCTCGGGTACATCATCTACTTTCAGCACTCCGGGGAGTTCCCTTTCAGCGGCCACTTCACGCTCATAAACGGGTGCCAGCATACCGGGCCCCATGTATTTTACGGGAAACTGAAGCTCGGGATCTCCTTCCCGAAAGCATCGCAGGTATTCCGTGTTGTTGACTTTGCCAATCACCCCGAATTTGAGATTGCTTTCTTCGACGATTTCACGAATTTCTTGCTCTTTTTCGGGATTGAAACAGATCAGCATCCGTCCCCAAGTCTCTGAAATCAGTATTTCCCGAAGTGTCATATCTTTTTCCCGCAGGGGCACTTCATCCACATTGAAATCAATGCCGCTTTCACCGCGGACGGCCATCTCTGTTAATGCACCAACCAACCCCTGTGCCCCTATGGTCTGTACACCGAGTACCAGCTTTTCATTGATCAGCTTACTCAACATCCTGTAAAGACGTTTTTCAGATCCGATATCCCGCATCTGATCAAGAGAAATGCTCTTAGTGCCATTGTCGGAGATCATATCGGGGGCAAAAGAAGTGCCATCAATGCCATCCTTCCCCGTGGGGACGCCCACCACGGCCACCAGGTTACCTTCTCCCTTTGCCACGGCAGACATTAAATGGTCCTTTTGTGTAACACCAATAGACATGGTATTGACAATAGGGGTGGTATTGAACGATTCGCCGAAAAAGATTTCACCCCCAATAACGGGAATGCCAAATCCCTGTTCGAAATCTGCTATGCCGCTGACCACCTCATCGAAAAGCCAGCGGGCGGTATCCCGGTCGGAATCGCCAAAGCGCAGGGAATTGAGCAGAGCCACCGGTCTGGCACCCATGGAAAAGATGTCGCGGTTGACCACCCTCAGCCCTGTAGATGCCCCCAACCGGGGTTGAACGGCACAGGGATGATTGTGGGATTCGATTTTGAAAACAGCCACTTCCCCATCTCCTATATCGATGACGCCGGCACTTTCCTGTCCGGCTTCCACCAACACATAGGGTCCTTTTTTGGGTAAAGTATCCAGCCACCGTCGGGAGTTTTTATAACTTGCATGCTCGGACCATAAAATAGAAAAAATTTCCAATTCCAGTTTTTCCGGGGTCCGCCCGAGAATGGTGCATACCCTTTCATATTCGGCAGTGGTCATACCCATCTGCTCAACATCGGCTGTGGTTGCCAGGTCTTTATTGTTCATAGGATCCGGATTTAGCGTATATTTGGATATGAAAATAGGAAAAAATCCCCGTAATTCAAACCGATTCCTATAAACAAAAGCCGGTAACTTCACGGGGAAATTACCGGCAAGGAAATAGATGCATTAAATCTATAAGGGGTTTTCAATTTTGCCTGAAAACAAAATGGCGCCGGATTTTTCCTCGGCTATGGCAAAAAGAAACGGACGATCAATCCTAAACGGCATGGGTCCATCCGATCCAATCGAGGTAACGACCATCCCCACACTTGTGGCGGCAGCTGCTTCTGTGCCCTCTTCATCGGCTTTGATGTAGGTTTTGTGCAGCACTTCATCAATGCAAACCTGATGCGTTTCAATCATATTGGAAAAGTTGGCATCCCTTCTGGAAAAAGGCAGTTCCATGCCCATGTTCTGAAGGGGTTTATTGAGCTGAAACTTGCAATCGATCTCAAAACGGGGCATGGCAAGCGCAATGCCCTGTTCCTGCATGCCAGTTAAGATAGTCGACCATTTCTGATTGTCCATTTGATTGACCAGGCTGTCGACCGTAAGATCTCCCTGAGGCAGTGCAACCAACATATATAACCTTCCGTTTCCGTAGGGAAGTTTAACCGCCCTGCAATCGCTTCCGGCATAATATTCAAGGTCAGCTTCCTGATGCATCGTGGGGACCTGAACTTCTGAGCCATCTGATAAATGAAATGCTTCATCCTTTGTGTCCGCCTTATCAAATTTATATTGCCATTTCCCGAGAAAATAGACGGCATTGACAAGAAACATAAACTGATCATCTTTGACCTCGTCAATAATAGAGGGGATTTTTCCGCGGGTTTTTTTATCTACCCAGTCGTTGATGATCTTTTTGGAACCGTCCTTATCACGGAAGTCCAGCCCCCGGTAAGAGGTGTCATAGTACTCTTCCACGACGGAGCGGAACGAATCTTTTGCCGGCAGGTCTTCTCTGTACCAGACGGAATTGGCAATCTCAACATCAACTTTGGGATCGGCTGAGGGCAGAACTGCCCGGATGTTTTTGAATGCCTCGTTCATCTCATCCACTTCACCAAAATCCATAACGGACAACATCTGATCAAGGGTGGTACCGGCAGCCCCGTTGGTGGTCATACCCAGGGCCTGTGCCACGCTCAGGGAAGAGATCACCACATTTTCACCTTCTTCGGCATCTTCATTTATGGTTTCAAGCAGATCCCAACCAAACCGATCGGTGGCTGAAAGCATTTCCAGCGATTTCAGATCAAAATCTTTGGATTGCGGCTCTTCATCGTTGCTGAACCAGTCGCAACCGCCCAGCAAAAAGGCCAGACTCAGGAATATAACAAAATGTTTCATGACATATTGAGTTTTATTAAATGATGGAACGCCCCCGAAAAGGTTGCGTCCGAAAAGAGAAAAAAATTGTAGATTTGCGCTTTTTGCAAGGATAAAATCATCTCACATGCTGTATTCATCCGCCTATCTCAACCGCTTTGCGCGGGATATTTTTTTATCAATGGGCGCACCTGAAAACCTGGCTCAGGAAGCTGCCAATGTGCTTAATGCCGCCGATCTCCGTGGTGTTGATTCCCATGGCATGGCCCGCCTGAGCGGTTATGTGCGTTTGTGGGAAAACCAAAGACTGAAAGCAGCCCCCGCGGTACAGATTGTTCATGAAACCCCATCCACAGCAGTCATGGACGGCGACCAGGGGGCCGGCCTGATGGTGGCCCCCGAAGCCATGAAGGTGGCCATAGACAAAGCCAAAGAAGCAGGTACCGGCTGGATAGCCATCCGCAACAGCAATCATTACGGCATTGCCGGTTATCATGCCATGCTGGCGCTTGAACACGATATGATTGGCATTTCCTTGACCAATGCCAGTCCGCTGGTTTCCCCCACTTTTTCCAAAAGCCGCTTGCTGGGCACCAATCCCATTGCTGTAGCCATCCCGGCCCTCAAACAACCCCCGTATGTGATCGACATGGCCACCACACCCGTGGCCAATGGAAAGCTGGAAGTGCTGCACCGAAAAGGCGAAAACATCCCGGAAGGTTGGGCCCAGGATCAGGAAGGCCATGCAACCACCAATGCTGAAGCCCTGAAAAAAGGCGGCGCCATGCTCCCCCTGGGAAGCGACCGGGTACACGGAAGCCACAAAGGCTATTGCCTGGGAGGTTTGGTCGACATCTTTTCAGCTGTTCTTTCGGGGGCCAATTACGGTCCGTGGGTCCCTCCGTTTGTGCCCTTCCTCGATCCGCCGGCTAATCCCGTGGGTGAAGGCATCGGACATTTCATCGGCGCCATGCGCATTGATGCCTTCAGACCCGCACGGGAATTCAAAGAACACATGGACAACTGGATTGAAACCTTTAGAAATGCCGAACCGGTGAATCCCGAACAAAAGGTATTGATTCCCGGCGATCCGGAAAGGGAATTGACGCAGGAAAGACTGGCCAACGGAGTACCTTTGCAGGAACAGGTGGTACAGGATTTGATTGAGCTGGGAGAAAAAATGGGGGTCGAATTTTCTGTTGAATCGTAGGCAATGACAAAAAAAACCGCAATTATTTTAGCCATTGGATTTGTTCTCCTTTGGAATTCGGGTTTTATAGGAGCCGAATACGGACTTCCTTACACGGGCCCTTTCACATTGCTTTTCTGGAGATACCTGGCATTAACTTTGGTTATTGCCCTCTACCTACTGGCAAGAAAGCGTCTTCGATGGGTGGGCTGGAAAATTGCTGCGCCCAACATGCTGATTGGTGTTTTGGCGCATGGTGTATGGCTCACTTGCGTGCTGCTGGCCCTGGATCATGATGTGCCGGCAGGAATTGTGGCTTTGGTGGTGGCTCTTCAGCCGCTGGCCACGGGTGCATTTTCGGGTTTGGTTACCGGAGAACGAACAAATCTCTTCCAATGGATGGGACTGATATTGGGTTTTTTGGGCGTTGTGCTTACTGTGAGCTTTCGGATGAATCTTGACAGCTATACGTCCGTTTTTGGCTATCTGATCCCCCTGGGTTCTGTTTTAGGGATCACCGCAGCGAGTCTGATA
>JBNJDH010000113.1:0-9083 GCA_051744695.1 Bacteroidota bacterium
AACCTCACCTACTAGCCGGCTTTAAGCCGGCTTCTCCCTTAAATTGCAATTAACTGACTTTTTCAGCAGGCCCTACTTAAAATACTGACTTAATTTGCAAAGCATTAGAAAAGTTTGACGGCCGGTCAAAAAAAGCGGATTTTTCTAATCCTCTTCAAAAGCTTCCAAGGGGATATCACTAACTCGCACAATGTAACTGGCCGGAAACTCTTCGCTGAGCTTTTCCATGAGAGGCAGAGCTTCATGTTTATGGCGAAAGCTTCCTACCCGAACCCTCCAGAAAGGAGCGCTATATTGAACATAAACGTTTACATCGGGCCACTCCGAAAGAACTTTTCCCTTAACATCCAAAGCTTCTTCCCGGGCTTTACTGCCCCCTCCGCTGAAGAGTTGTACTCTAAACCCTTCTACACCTCCGGCTCTTTTATTCATTTCAATGTGGGTCAACACGAGCTCTTTCATTCGGTCGGACTGATTGATATGAATGACTCCTTCACCCTCTTCAACAGCCTCAAGAAAATCAAAAACATCACCGTCAGCATCAGCTATATCGCCTGGCTCGCGGCCGAAGGCAAAAACAACAGCCAATAAAAAAACAAACCCAAAAATACCTCTCATATCTTCTGCTTTTGATTGCAAAGATACAATTATTATACCTTTTTAGTAACCGTCTATCAAGTGGACAAAAAATTTATCTATTCATGTGCTGTTCAAAAAGTCTGTTTACAAAGCATTGCTTTTGTGTAGCTTCATCAGGGCAAAGCTTGCGAAACTGCCATAAATGTAGTTTATTCACTTAAATGCCTGTATGGAGCCTTTCGAGGCAACCAATTTTCGGGCAGGCCAAACTCACGTGTAATGAATTCAAAAGCATTTGTAGGAAAAGCAGATTGTCAAAACGCACTTTGGGGCTGCTGAAAAAAGCATATTAATATAGATATGAAGCGCTAATCACATGTATTTCCACGTGTAAGCACATAGGTAAGCCTGCTTCAGCCCATGAAATTTTTATAAAGAAAGCCCATTTTGAAATCTCCCAAATTATCACACAGGGTGAATCCGGGGTGGTCATAAATTGCGGCATAACCTCAACCACCAGCCGGCTTCCCTCTTCTTTTTTTAAAACCTGAAACTTATTGACTTTTTCAGTAAACGCTGTTTATTCCTTTACAGGCACAACCAAAACAGGAATATCTGAAATGTTCAGCAATTCATTGGCAAAAGGTCTGAAGAAACTTTCAAAAGGACTAATGGTGCGATTGAGGTGAATAGCTATAACAGTAGCATTGGCATCATGTCCGAGCGAAAGAATATTTTTTGCATTTCCTTTCCATTTGAAAGAAATGGTTCTGGCATCAACCTGAGCATTATTTTTAATGTATCGCTCGGCTTGCTTGGCATAAATACTGCTTCGCTCGGGAATGAACCACTTAGATTTTTTCTGAAGGGAAACGACATCCACCTGAGCCTGAATCAATCTGGCAAACCCGGCAACAGAGGGCACAATCCTCCGCGTCAGCGAATTATAATCAAGAGGCAACAGTATTTTATGAGGTGCCTCCCATTTCATCTCCTTCCGGACAGTAAGGACAGGGCATGGGGCATGCGAAACCAGGCGGTAAGCATTACTTCCAAGCCAACGATCTTCAACACCCGAGATGCCATGGGTTCCGACCACAATAAGCGTTACATCATCATAACGTGCCTGGTTGGTAATTTCCCGGACAACATTTCCCTCACGTATTTTGTAATCAAATTCACCGTTAAAAACACGGTATTTATCCGAGTATTTTTCGAGTAGTTGCTCAATCCATGTTCGGGCCTGCCCAAAAAGTCGACTCTCCGGACTATCACCTAAAAACTCCGGGGCATATTGCTGACCGGTCTGCACATGGATCAAACGCAAAGATGCCTTCATTTGATTGGCCAGCTCAATTCCCACCTGAATGGCAAAAACCGAGTTTTCGGAAAAATCCACGGGTACAAGAATACGTTTCATAGAATACAATTTTAACTGATTAAAGGGTGCGACATATACGCCCCAACTGAAAAAATAAGCCGGAAATTACTTTTCAATGTAACTCCGGCCCCACGCTTCTTCTGATTTCAATACTAATTTTTATACGTTGCCTGATGAAAGGGGTTGCATGCAACCGTCAAATTATTCCGACTCAATTGATTTTGCCAGTTCATCGGTCATTTCAAGATTATGGTAAACATTCTGAACATCATCATTCTCTTCAAATTCATCAATCATCTTGAGAAATTTCTTCGCTGTTTCCAGATCAACCTCCTTGTAATTGTTGGGAATTCTCTGCAAACTGGCATTCTCGGTCTGGATGTTCATCTCATCCAGCTTTTTCTGTACAGGTCCGAAATCTTCAAGCGCAGTGTAAACAATAATCAGTTCCCCGTCCACTTCAATCTCCTGGGCTCCGGCATCAATAAGCTCAAGTTCGAGCTCTTCCAGGTCCATATCATCTTTTTTGACAATCTGGAAAACGCCTTTGCGCTCAAAAAGAAAATTCAAAGAGCCCTTCACATCCATGCTACCACCCCGCTTATTAAAAATGGAGCGGACCGCACCTACTGTCCGGTTATTGTTGTCGGTCAAACATTCTACAAAAACGGCTATTCCACCAGGGCCGTATCCTTCAAAGGTGGTTTCCTGAAATTTTTCACCTCCCGTTTCGGAAGCCTTTTTAATGGCCCGGTTTATATTGTCTTTGGGCATATTTACCGAACGTGCATTCTGCACAGCCAGTCGCAAACGCGGGTTGGTTTCCGGATCGCCACCTCCCTCGCGTGCAGCTACCTGTATTTCCTTAGCGATTCGGGTAAACATCCTGGCCCTTTTGGCGTCCTGGGCTCCTTTCCGGCGTTTAATATTTGCCCATTTACTGTGTCCTGCCATGTTTGTGCTTTCGTTTATTTTTTGAAAATGATTGAATAGTGTTTTTTGGTATTTCGGTACTTGTTTCGAATATTTTTTATCCCCGGGAAAAAGGGCGTACAAAGGTACAAAAAAAGAAAAAATAATACAAACACCTGAAAACATAGCAGTTACAAAAAACACGAGCTAAATTCCGCATCAAAACAACAACTTGGGGAAGTGATTGACAAACATTAAATTTGCACTTTCATTACAGAGGAGATAGAGAGATGACAGAGAACCAATCACAAAAAACGGCGCCGGGGACTGACAACGTGCTTGCATACGAAGCGAACGGAAAAAAATTATATATCGAAACTTACGGCTGCCAGATGAATTTTGCCGATAGCGAGGTTGTGGCCTCCGTCATGCAGATGGATGGTTATGAAACAACAACGAATTACAGCGATGCCGATGCCATATTCATTAACACCTGTTCCATAAGAGATAATGCCGAAAAACGGGTATTGGGAAGACTTCAGGAACTGAAGGCCCTCCGCAAAAAAAATCCCGGAATGGTCATCGGCATCATCGGCTGTATGGCCGAACGGACCAAAGAAAAGCTCTTCAGCGAAGGAGCTGACCTGGTGGCAGGTCCCGATGCATACCTGGATCTGCCCAATCTTGTGAGCCAGGCCGAAAACGGTGAAAAAGCCATTAATGTAGACCTTTCCAAGACCGAAACATACAGGGACATCATCCCAAAAAGGCTGGGACCAAATAATATTTCCGCATTCATCAGCATCATGCGGGGATGCAACAACTTTTGCTCCTACTGCATCGTCCCATATACGCGGGGACGCGAGAGAAGCCGCGATCCGGAAAGCATCCGTGACGAGGCGGCACAACTGGTTGCCCAGGGGTACAAAGAAATCACCGTATTGGGCCAAAATGTCAACTCATACCTGTTTTCCAAAGATAAGGGTAAAATGGATTTCCCGGCTCTGCTGGATTTTTTGGCAAAAGAGTTTCCGCAAACCCGCATTCGTTTCACCACGTCACATCCCAAAGATATGAGTGATGAAACGCTCCATGTAATGGCCCGTCACGACAACATTTGCAAACATATTCACCTCCCTGTACAATCGGGATCAAGTCGCATTCTGAAACTTATGAACCGGAAATACACCTCCGAGTGGTTCCTGGATCGCGTAAATGCAATCAGACGCATCATGCCGGAATGCGGCATCACAACAGATGTTTTCTGCGGGTTCCACTCCGAAACAGAAGAGGACCATCAACAAACCCTGGACCTTTTAAAACAGGTCAGATTCGACATGGCCTATATGTTCAAGTATTCTGAAAGACCCGGCACTTATGCCCACGAGAAGCTGCCCGATAACGTGCCCGAAGAGGTGAAAAGCCGGAGACTTCAGGAAATTATCGGGCTTCAAAACGGGATTTCATCCGAAAACAACCAGAAAGAGATTGGTAAAACATTTGATGTGTTGGTCGAAAGCATTTCAAAAAAATCGAAAGAAGAGTTTTTTGGTCGCACTTCGCAAAACAAAGTGGTTGTTTTCCCACGGAGAGGACACAAAGCCGGCGACTTCGTGAGGGTACAAGTAACCGATGCCACCCAGGCCACTTTGCGGGGTAAACTGGTAGAGTAATCATTTGGGTTTACCATTCAAAACAAACAGCTCATTCACAAACCACAAAGCTATGGATAAACATATAGAAGAATTCCGGACATTTCGTTCAAAAATGAACGAGCGCATTCTGGAACAAGACAATCTGGTCATCAAAAGATTGTTCAATCTTGACACCAACACCTACAAGGAGGGGGCGTTACCGGTTCGAACCAAAGAAATGCTTGGCCTCGTTGCCTCCATGGTTCTGCGATGCGACGATTGCATCAAATATCACCTTGAAAAATGTTACGAGCAGGAAATTTCCACAGACGAGATGATGGAAGTCTTCTCCGTAGCTAATGTGGTGGGTGGCACCATTGTCATCCCTCATACACGAAGAGCTATGGAGTACTGGGACATTCTTAACCAGGAGGAACCACCGGAAATAAGCTAACCAAAAACAGCACCAGCAACCAAAACAAGAGAATCTTAATACTGATTTTCAGCAAATTCCCCAAAATTAAACCATTTTAAACCTGGCATTCATTTCCAAAACCAGTTTGTTTAAAGTATTTTTGGGGCCAAATTAAACCAGCAAAAATGACCAAAGAACAGGATTTTGAATCGATACGACCCTACCAGGACCATGAAATCCAGGAAGTTTTTCAAAGGCTGAAAGAAGAATCTTCCTTCATGAACCTCATTGGATTTCTTTTTCCGGAACTGTCTCCTCAAAATTTCATCGAAAAAATGATGCAAATCAAAAGCATCAGGCAGTTTCAACAAGAAGTGATATCCCCTTATGTGAAAGATGTCATCAAAAATACCACCCAAGGGGTCACTTCCGAGGGGCTGGACAAGCTCGATCCAAATGAATCTTACCTTTACATTTCCAACCATCGTGACATTGTATTGGATCCGGCCATTCTTAACGTAATCCTGTTTGAAAAAGGATTTGACACAACAGAAATTGCCATTGGAGATAACCTCCTGATCTATCCGTGGATCACCGATCTGGTAAAGCTGAACCGCACCTTCATCGTGAAGCGCAACCTTCCTTTCCGCCAAATGATGGAAAGCTCCACCCTGCTTTCACAATACATACGACATACACTCACCGAAACCGGCAACAGCATCTGGATCGCTCAACGCGAGGGACGCTCTAAAGACGGAAATGACCGCACCCAGCTCAGTCTGCTGAAGATGCTTAACATCAGTGGAGAAAATGAATCGTTGGCTGAAAATTTTAAAGAACTCAAAATTGTTCCCGTATCCATTTCTTATGAATACGATCCCTGCGATTATCTTAAAGCACAGGAATTTCAGCAAAAACGGGACAACCCGGATTACCTCAAAACAGAAAAGGACGACCTGAAACAAATGAGTGAAGGCCTTCGGGGCAGAAAGGGACATGTGCATTTTGCCTTTGGTCAACCCATCATCAACGAACTTGATGTACTAAAAGACATCAAAGGGAAAAACGAGAAATTTGAATTCCTGGCAGGACTGATCGACAAGCATGTTCATGAAAACTATCACCTATGGCCCGGAAACTGGGTGGCCTGGGATGTTCTGAACAATACGAATGAATACAACGATCAGTACACCTCAGAAGAAAAAGAGACATTCCTGCGTTACATTGAAGAACACCTCGACCGCATTGAGGGGGATCGGGATTTTCTAAGAAAGACCCTGCTGCAGATGTACGCCAATCCCGTTGTGAACAAACGGGAAATCCTGGGGAAAGCCGTCTTAAAATAAACCGGAATTACCGGTTTTTAAATTTCCTGGCTGCCTCCCCTTTCAGTTCGAGCATCAATTCATCCAGTTGTTGTTGACTGATGTAGGAGGGCGCATCATTCATCACATCCCGCCCGGCGTTGTTTTTAGGGAAAGCAATCACTTCCCTGATGGAGTCAACACCGGCAAAAAGTGACACCCAACGATCAAAGCCAAAGGCAACCCCGCCGTGTGGAGGCGCACCGTATTTAAAGGCATTCATCAGGAAGCCAAACTGATTTTCAGCTTCTTCATCAGTGAATCCCAACACTTTGAACATCTTTTGCTGCAACTCATCATTGTGGATCCGCACGGATCCGCCCCCGATTTCCACGCCATTGATCACCAGGTCATAAGCATTGGCCCTGGCCTTTTCGGGCGCAGAATCCAACAATTCGATATCTTCATCACGGGGAGATGTAAATGGGTGATGCATGGCATAATACCGCCGGGTATCTTCATCCCATTCCAGAAGGGGAAAATCGACCACCCACAAAGGTGCAAAAACATCTTTTTTCCGCAATCCGAGTCTGTTACCCATTTCAAGTCGCAATTCGCTTAAGGCCGACAGGGTTTGCTTGCGGGCTCCAGCCAGTATCAGCAACAGATCACCCGGCTTTGCTCCACATTGTTCAGTCCACGTTTTAAAATCCCCGGCGGAAAAGAATTTATCCACGGAAGATTTGAATGAGCCGTCTTCATTATATTTCACATAAACCAGGCCTTTGGCACCCACCTGGGGTTTTTTCACAAAATCGGTGAGCTGATCCAGGTCTTTTCGGCTGTATGAAGCACAATCGCCGGCACATATGGCCCCAACATATTCGGCATCATCGAAAACTTTAAAACCCTTTCCGGAAACCGTTTCAGTTAAATCGCTAAATCGCATACCGAAACGGATATCGGGTTTATCCGTCCCGTAAAACTTCATAGCCTCAGAATAGGACATCCTGGGGAATGCTTCGTTGATATCTGCATTTCTGACCGTACGGAAAAGATGTTTTGTCATCTCTTCAAAAGTTTCCAGGATATCATCACGGTTAACAAACGACATTTCGCAGTCGATCTGGGTAAATTCGGGCTGACGGTCAGCCCGAAGGTCCTCATCGCGGAAACATTTAACAATCTGAAAGTAACGGTCATAGCCAGCCACCATCAACAATTGCTTAAAAACCTGGGGCGATTGCGGCAGCGCATAAAACTGGCCCGGATTCATCCGGGAGGGCACCACAAAATCCCTGGCTCCTTCCGGCGTAGACTTCATAAGCACCGGTGTTTCAATCTCAATAAAGCCCTGGTCACTCATAAATTTGCGGACTTCCAGGGCCATCTTATGACGCAACTCGATCGCTTCTCTTGCCGGGTTGCGCCGAAGGTCGAGATAACGATATTTCATTCGCAGTTCCTCGCCCCCGTCGGTTTCATCTTCAATGGTAAAGGGGGGCAAATCGGCCTCATTGAGAATGATCAACCCGGAGATCAAAACCTCAATCTCGCCGGTAGGGATTTTTAAATTTTTATTGCTTCGCTCAGTGACTTTCCCTTCCACCTGAACCACATACTCGCGGCCCAGAGACTGGATTTTATCAACAACATCCTGAGGGGTGTCATTCCCGGCTACCAACTGAGTAATGCCGTAACGATCGCGCAAATCGATGAAAGTCATTCCGCCAAGATTACGCACCCGCTGAACCCAGCCACTAAGTGTAACCGTTTGGTCAACATCCGAAATCCTTAAAGCTCCGCAAGTATGTGTCCTGTACATTGTATAATATTTTTTGAGGCTTAATATGCCCTTGTTTCCCGTGTAATGATTGATTTTGCAATATCTTTGCGAAAATATAAAGAAAAACAGAAACAACGATAATGCTCCTGAAAAAGCTCACAATTTATGGACAAAATTGAATTCACCGACCAATACTTCATGAAACAGGCCCTTCAACAAGCCCGTGAAGCCCTTGAGAAAGACGAGGTACCCGTAGGGGCGGTCATTGCCAGTGAAGGCACAATCATCTGCCGGGCCCATAACCTTACGGAAACCCTTAACGATGTAACTGCTCATGCTGAAATGCTGGCTCTCACCGCGGCCAGCGAGCAACTTGGCAGTAAATTCCTGGACAACTGCACCCTGTATGTCACCCTGGAGCCTTGCGGTATGTGCGCCGGTGCCCTGGGGTGGGCACGCATCGGCCGTTTGGTCTTTGGCGCTGTGGATGAAAAACGGGGATTCCGTCGCATGAATCCTTCACCTCTTCACCCCCGAACAGAAGTAGTAAATGGCATAATGGAAGAAGAGTGCGGCCATCTGGTTAAACAATTCTTTTCAACGAAGCGATGAAAACAGATTGTTATAAATGGACAATCCCCTCTCCGGAACATTTTCCGAAGAGGGGAAAAACCCAAGTAACCCTATGAAGCAATTAGCGAACGGCCACTTTCTTCGTAATTGACTGGTTACCCATATTGACTCTCACGATATATACTTGACCGCCTGCTAATTCAATTTGATTCATGCCACCATTGGCACGTTTACTGGTGATTTGTCTTCCGCTCCTGTCGAAAATATCAATCTTTGCTTCCGGGCCGGGGCCAGCCAACATCATGGCATCAACCTTTACATTCAATCGATCCTGACTGCTGGTAAAGCGGATACCTTTTTCCAGCTCCTCTTCATCCTCATCAAAAATGCTGGTAGCTACTTTTGAGCTTTTCGTAAGGTGCAAAACAAAACGCTCATGTTCGATACCCAAAACACTGGGAGAGTAGGTATAGGAAGATTTGCGCAGATTGACATACCG
>JBNJDH010000114.1:0-9075 GCA_051744695.1 Bacteroidota bacterium
TTGTTCGGGTCTTACTTTGGCTTTCGGGTCGTTGTCGTATTTCGGGTCGCCAATGGCGCCGAACAGGACCGCGTCCGATTTCATGCAGAGTTCATGGGTTTCATCGGGATAAGGGTTCCCGGTTTTGTCGATGGCCACAGCACCCACAAGTCCATTGGTGTAGATCGCTTCGTGTCCCTTTTTGTTTAGTACGGCGTTCAGGGCCTTTTGAGCCTGTTCTATGATCTCCGGGCCGATTCCGTCGCCGGGCAATACTGCAATGTTTAATTCCATGAGTTAATTGATTATTAGCGGATGATGTTTTTGTTTTTACTTTTTACCGTTGATCAGGGCTCCGTTTTCTTTATTTTCAATGAGGTTGAGCATCTTCATGGTAGCTTTGATGGCGGCCTCTGTCTGGTCGGCATCCAACCCCCGTGTTTTGAATTCCTGGTCTTTGTAATTCCATGTGATCACGGTCTCTACCAGGGCATCTGTTTTGCCCCCGGGCGGTATGGAAACCCAGTAATCCGTCAAGACCGGGTGGGTTTTGCCAAGTTTGTCATAGACTTTCCAGAGGGCTCTCATGAAGGCGTCGTACTGACCATCACCGACCGATGTTTCGTTGTAAGTTTCCTTGTTGATCTGAAGGCTGATGGTGGCGACGGGATTCAGACCCTGAACAATGGACAAATGATAATTCTTGAGCTTGATGCGTTTGTCAACTTGCTCTGTTTTTAAAACGTCTGAGATGATGTAAGGGAGGTCTTCAGCGGTCACGCTCTCTTTTTTATCACCCAGTTCAATTACCCGATTGGTGACCTTCTTCATGTCCTCGGGGCCGAGCTCAATGCCCAGTTCTTCAAGGTTCTTTTTGATGTTGGCCTTTCCGGAGGTTTTACCAAGGGCATAACGGCGTACGCGTCCAAAACGCTCGGGCAGAAGGGTGTTGAAATACAGATTGTCTTTGCTGTCACCATCGGCATGCACGCCACTGCATTGTGTAAAGACATTTTCTCCCGTAAGGGGCTTGTTGGTGGGGATGCGCACACCAGAAAAGGTTTCCACCATTTCGGAAATTTTGGTGAGTTTGCTTTCATCAATGGTGTTTTCCGTTTTCAGATGATCATTCATAACCCCTATGATGCTGGCCAGTGGGGCATTACCTGCCCTTTCCCCAAGTCCGTTGACGGTGGTGTGAATGCCTTTCATCCCGGCTTTGATGGCATAATATACATTGGCCACAGAGAGGTCGTAATCGTTGTGGGCATGATAATCGAAATGCACATCCGGGAATTTTTCACTCATGTCTTTGCAGAACTCGTAAGTCTGATCCGGATTGAGAATGCCGAGGGTGTCGGGAAGCATGATCCGGCTCGCGGATGTTTTCGAGAGGCCTTCAACCATGTATTCCACGTATTCCCTGGAACTCAGCATGCCATTTGACCAGTCCTCGAGATAGATGTTTACGGTGATCCCTCTTTTTTCGGCTTCACCTATGAAGTTTTTGATGTCATCGAGGTGTTCCTCTTTGGTCTTTTTTAGCTGACCGGTCAGGTGTTTCAGAGAGCCTTTGGTTAACAGGTTCACTACTTTGCCTCCGGCTTCAGCGATCCAATCGAGAGAAATCGTTCCGTCTACAAATCCCAGAACTTCGATTTTTTCTAAACAATTGTGTTTTGCTGCCCAGCTGGTCAGACGTTTTACAGCATTCATTTCACCTTCGGAGACTCTTGCCGAGGCCACTTCGATGCGATTGACCTTCACTTCTTCCAGCAACAACCGGGCAATGGCAAGTTTCTCCGCATCGTTGAACGAGACGCCCGTGGTTTGTTCCCCATCCCGCAGGGTGGTGTCCATTAATTCTACTCTACTCATCGGCTTTTCTTCGGTTGCCGCGGTGAAAACCGCCTCTTTTTAATGAAGCGGTTTCCGCGGTAAGGTTTTTATCTCCGGTAATTATATTATTGTTCCATCTCAATTGATCAACTGGGACAACCTTTAGGCATGTTCCTTTTCCCAGGCTTCAATGTAATCGTTGATGCTCAACAGGTAATCGATGTCATCGTAACCATTGAGCAAACACTTCTTTTTGTATGGATTGATCTCAAACGATTCGGCCGGTCCGTCAGGCATGATTTTGATCTCCTGGTTTTCGAGGTCTATCCGAACTTTGGTGGCCGGGTCTTTTTCAATGGCCTGGAAAAGGGTCTCCAAAAATTCAGGGGACACCTGCACAGGTAATAACCCGTTATTAAGAGAATTGTTTTTAAAGATATCGGCAAAGAAGCTCGAAACCACGGCTTTGAATCCGTATCCTGTGATGGCCCAGGCGGCATGTTCGCGGCTGGAGCCACTTCCGAAATTCTGACCGGCCACCAGGATCTGGCCCGAGTAAGTGGAATCGTTCAGAACAAAGTCTTTCCGGGGATTTCCGGATTTATCGTACCGCCAGTCGGCAAACAGGTTGTCACCAAATCCCTCCCGTGTTGTGGCTTTCAGGAACCGTGCCGGGATGATCTGGTCTGTGTCCACATTCTCATATGGAAGGGGCACACAGGTCGATTCAAGGGTAACAAATTTATCTATTGGCATATTTTTCTCTCTCTTTCGTTTAAGTTGTTGGTGAAAAAGGGGACCGGGAAGATTGGGAAACCTCCGGTCTTGTATTTATTGACCTGGGGTATGCATGGAACTTTTCCGAAACCTTCCTGACAGGTCATTTATTAGGGGACTTTACAAAAAGTCCCGCGGGTCCGTCACTTTTCCGGTGATGGCTGAAGCCGCGGCTGTCATCGGGCTGGCCAGCATGGTCCGGGCACCCGGGCCCTGGCGGCCTTCAAAGTTCCGGTTGGTGGTTGAAACCGCGTACTTTCCTTCCGGAATTTTGTCGTCATTCATGGCCAGGCATGCTGAACAACCCGGTTGACGCATCTCAAATCCGGCTTCTTCGAGTATTTCACGAATGCCTTCTTTCTCGGCCTGCTCTTCTACTTGCCAGCTTCCCGGCACAATCCAGGCCGTTACATGATCGGCCTTTTTATGGCCTTTGACAAAATTCGCAAAAGCCCGGAGGTCCTCAATGCGACCATTGGTGCAGCTTCCCAAAAACACATAATCCACATGTTTGCCGATCATCGGATCGCCCGGGTTGAAATCCATGTATTCCATTGATTTTTTAAAAGATGCCCGGGACGCTTTTTCGATTTCGTCTTCTGAAGGAATTCGCTTGCTGATGCCGACTCCCATGCCCGGATTGGTGCCATAGGTGATCATGGGTTCGATGTCTTCGGCTTTGTATGTAAGTTCTTTGTCGAATTCCGCATCAGCATCGGATGGAAGTTGCCGCCATTCTTCAACAGCCTTGTTCCACTCTTCTCCTTTGGGAGCGAACTTGCGCCCCTTGATGTATTCAAAAGTTTTTTCATCGGGGGCAATCATTCCGCCACGGGCACCCATTTCAATGCTCATGTTGCAGATGGTCATTCGTGCTTCCATGGAGAGGCTCCGGATGGCCGAGCCTGCAAATTCCACAAAATAGCCGGTGGCACCACCTGTGCCGATTTTTGAAATGATGTAGAGGACGATGTCTTTGGATGCCACTCCTTTGCCAAGCTCACCTTCAATGTTGATGCGCATGGTTTTGGGTTTGTTCTGAAGGAGGGTCTGAGTGGCCAGGGCCATTTCTACCTCGCTTGTTCCGATGCCAAAAGCAATGGAACCAAAAGCCCCGTGGGTGGATGTGTGGCTGTCGCCGCAAACAATGGTCATGCCGGGACGGGTAATGCCAAGCTCTGGTCCGATCACGTGAACAATCCCGTTCCAGGGATGGTTGAGCCCGTAAAGTTCAATGCCGAATTCGTTGCAGTTTTCGGCCAGTTTGTTAACTTGAAACCGGCTCAGCTCTTCGCGGATGGGCTGGTCCTGTCCCAGGGTGGGGATGTTATGATCGGCGGTGGCTACGGTCTTTTCGGGCCGCCTCACCTTAATGCCGCGATTTCTGAGTCCGCCAAAAGCCTGGGGACTGGTTACCTCATGGACAAAATGACGATCAATATATAACACGCTGGGACCACCTTCGACCTTGGTCACCACGTGTTTGTCCCATATTTTCTCGAATAACGTTTTTCCTGCCAAAACTCTTAAATTTAAAAATGGATACTTATTTTCTTTTTCATTACCGGCAACTCCATGGAACACGAGAGAATAATGCCGGTCAACTTCCCCGGAAGGGCTGTTTTACTTTTCTTTTATCGTTCGTTAAACCATGATGTTTTGTCCGAGTTTTTCGCTGTTGAAACGAGCATGACAAAGATTGTCACAAAAGAATATGTATGAGACCCTATCATGTGAGTTCCATCAGACCAATAACTTAGATAAATTTTATACTGATGAAATACAACTATTCAGTATTAAGCGAAAAATCTTAAAATCTAACGATCTATTTTTTTATGCGATCTTCCCTACTGCATCGAGGAATGCCTCCACCGAAGCTGTTACGATATCGGTATGTGCGCCAAAACCATAATAGGTGCGACCTTTATGCTCAACCTGAACATGGACCTTCCCTAAGTCATCGCTTCCGCGGGTGATGGCCTGAATCAGGAATTCCTGCAGCTGTACCCGGCGCTTGACAAGGGTTTTGACGGCCGTGAAAGCAGCGTCAATGGGACCGTTGCCTGAAGCAGTTTCGGTGAAGATGTCCCCGTTGAAGTTAATGCGCACCGTTGCCGTGGGCACAGTTGATTTGCCGCAGATCACCTGCAAGAGGTCGAGCTGAAGTGGTTTGTTTAATTGGTCTTTCTCCTTGTTTACTATGATTTCAAGGTCTTCGTCGGTGATGTCTTTCTTTTTGTCGGCCAGGTCCAGGAATTTTTCATATACTTCATCGAGCTCCTTGGTGTCGAAATCATACCCCAGGATCTGGAGCCTGTGTTTTAATGCGGCCCGCCCGCTGCGTGCGGTCAGGACGATAGACGATTCTTTGACACCAACTTCGGCCGGATCGATGATCTCGTAATTTTCGCGGTTTTTCAACACACCGTCCTGATGGATGCCTGATGAGTGGGCGAATGCATTTCGTCCCACAATGGCCTTGTTGGGCTGAACAGGCATGCGCATCAGGGTGGAAACAAGTTTGCTGCTGTTGATGATCTCTTTGCTGTTGATGCTGGTTTCCAGATCCAGGTCTTTATGGCTTTTGATGGCCATGGCTACTTCTTCCAGCGAAGTGTTGCCGGCCCGTTCTCCAATTCCGTTGACAGTAACTTCTACCTGGCGTGCGCCATTGAGTAAGGCCGTGATCGAATTGGCCGTGGCCATGCCCAGGTCGTTGTGGCAATGGGTTGAGAGAATAGCCTTGTCCACGTTGGGGACATTGTTCATCAGGTAGGCGATTTTATCACCGTATTCCTGTGGCAGACAATAGCCGGTTGTGTCGGGCAGGTTCACGGTGGTGGCTCCTGCCGCGATGACGGCCTCTACCACCCGGGCCAGATATTCCTTATCGGTTCGGCCGGCGTCTTCTGCATAGAACTCTACATCATCGATGAACTTCCGGGCGTATTTGACGGCATCGGTCGCTCTTTTGATGATCTCTTCCGGGTTGGAATTCAGCTTGTAGTTGATGTGATAGAAAGATGTTCCGATACCGGTGTGTATCCGGCCTTTTTTGGCATGTTTTAAAGAATCGGAAGCAATTTCAATATCTTTTTTGATGGCCCTTGTCAGAGCACAAATAGTTGGTTCAGTGACGGCTTTGGAGATTTCAACCACCGAATTGAAGTCTCCGGGACTGGAGACCGGGAATCCGGCTTCGATAATGTCCACACCAAGTTTTTCCAGCTGTTTGGCTATCTCGATTTTTTCGATGGTATTCAGCTGGCAACCCGGTACTTGTTCGCCATCCCGCAATGTGGTGTCGAAAATATAGACTTTGTCGCTCATGATTTTTCTTTTTTCAGTCCGGAGATTCCGGTTTTCAGTTGTCCGGCAGGATTGCGGGATGCTTTAACGCCAATCCCGCTATCTTACCGGTATTTTAATAATGTACTCAAATTAATCTGCGGATGATCGGATCATTGGTTTTCAGGACGCAGTTTGCGCACTTGCGCTCCTGTTTTCCACATCTCAGATTCGCGCAGTTCTTTAAGCTCTTCTTCGAGTTTGATGCGATAATCTTTCTTGCTGTTGGCATCGATTGATCGTTGGGCTTCATTGCCTTTGGCCACTTCGCTGTACAGTTCTTTAAATACAGGTGCCGCCGCATCACGGAATTTTTTCCACCAGTCGAGGGCACCACGCTGAGCTGTTGTGGAGCAGTTGGCATACATCCAGTCCATCCCGTTTTCAGCGATCAGAGGCATGAGGCTTTGTGTAAGTTCTTCCACGGTTTCGTTGAAAGCTTCTGAAGGGGAATGGCCATTGGCACGCAACTCATCATACTGGGCTGCAAATATTCCCTGGATGGCACCCATCAATGTTCCTCTTTCGCCGGTGAGGTCACTGAACACCTCTTTCTGGAAAGTCGTTTCGAAAAGGTACCCGCTTCCTACGCCAATGCCGAGGGCAATGACCCGGTCGAAGGCTTTGCCGGTGGAGTCCTGAAAGATGGCATAGCTGGAATTCAGTCCGCGACCTTCCAGGAACATGCGACGGAGGCTGGTTCCTGACCCTTTTGGGGCGACCAGGATCACATCCACATCTTTTGGAGGTATAATGCCGGTTCGATCTTTATAGGTAACGCCAAATCCATGTGAAAAATAGATGGCCTTGCCGGGGGTCAGGTATTTCTGTACAGTTGGCCATACAGCAATCTGACCGGCATCGGAGAGGAGATACTCAATAATGGTTCCTTTGTCCAGGGCTTCTTCGATGGGGAAGAGGGTTTTCCCGGGTTCCCATCCGTCGCTGACCGCCTTGTCCCAGCTTTTTGAGTCCTGACGCTGGCCAACGATCACGTTGAAGCCGTTGTCTTTGAGGTTCAACGCCTGACCGGGGCCTTGCACGCCATAACCGATGACGGCGATGGTCTCTTCTTTCAGCACTTCCTGTGCTTTCGACAGTGGAAATTCTTCGCGGGTTACCACATTTTCTTCTGTTCCTCCAAAGTTAATTTTTGCCATGATTACTTGCTTTGTTATTGTTAGTTTAACTGTGTTTGATCTTCTTCTAAGTTTTTAAGATAGGTCTCAAGGAGTTCTTTTTTGTTCTTGGTGATGGCAATTCGTCCCGAACGTACAAATTGGGACACGCCATAAGGCTCAAGCTTTTCGAACAACTCCTGGGTTTCGTTTTTGTGGCCGGTTTTTTCAATGACGGTGTATTCCGGTGTGATTTCCAGAATGCGGGCACCATATTGCCTGACAATCTTTTCTATCTCGTTTCCGCCCAGCAATGATCCGGTTGAAACTTTGTACAGGGCAATTTCCTGGAAGATCGTTTCGTCGGGCCGGAATACAAATACCTTCAGGACATCGATGCGCTTTTCGATCTGTTTGGCCAGTTTTTCGATCTGCTCGCCATTGGAATACACCACGATTGTGAATTTATGAATCCCTGAAATGGCTGATTCAGATGTGGTCAGACTCTCAATATTGATATGTCTTCTGGTGAAGACTGTTGTGATCTGGTTGAGTAGCCCCACGTGATTTTCGGAATATATGGAGAGTGTAAACTCTTCTTTTATTGGTGACTTCATTTTAAACATTTTTGATGGTTTTTTGAATGCCGGTTTTATTCCTATTCCAGACGAATGTCTGAGACCGATGCTCCTGAAGGGACCATTGGGAAAACATTGCCTTCTTTTTCCACAATGACTTCAAGCAGGTAAGGTCCCTCTGTGTTTATCATGGTCTGGATGGCTTCATCCAGGTTGTCCCGTTCGCTCACTTTAACCGATGGGACATGATAGCCTTTGGCAATGGTTTGAAAATCCGGACTGATCAGTTCGGTTGAGGCATATCGTTTATCAAAGAACAATTCCTGCCACTGGCGAACCATTCCCAGGAAATTGTTGTTGAGCAACACAATTTTAACCGGGATATTGGCCTGGAAAATGGTGCCCAGCTCCTGTATGGTCATTTGGAAACCGCCGTCACCAACGAAGACGCAAACCGGCCGGTCAGTGGCTCCCAGTTGGGCACCCATGGCTGCCGGAAGACCGAAGCCCATGGTTCCAAGTCCGCCCGAGGTGACCACGCTCCGCGTTTGTTTGAAACGGAAATACCTTGCACCCATCATCTGATGTTGGCCGACATCGGTTACCATAATGGCATCATCATCGAAAGCTGCTGATGTTTTCGAAATGACTTCGCCCATGGTCATGCCTTTGCCCATCGGGGCTTTTTCTTTTTCAATGATCCGGCTGTGTTCTATCCGGGCACAGGCATCAAATTCCTTGATCCAGTCGGTGTGCTGATTTTTTGTGATCTTGTCCGTTAATAACGGAAGGGTTTTCTTAACATTCCCCAGAATGGGAACATCTGCATGCACGTTTTTGTTGATTTCGGCCGGGTCTATTTCCAGGTGGATGACCCTTGCCTTGGTGGCATATTTGGACAGATCGCCAGTGACACGGTCGTCAAATCGCATGCCGATGGCGATGATCAGATCGGCTTCATTGGTCTTGATGTTGGGGCCATAGTTGCCATGCATGCCCAGCATTCCCACATTTTGCGGATGGGCGGTGGGCATGGCAGAGAGCCCGAGGAGGGTCCAGGCTGCCGGAATACCCGATTTTTCAATGAACTCGAGAAGTTCTTTTTCAGCATTGCCCAGAATGACGCCCTGCCCTACTAAAGCGAGGGGTTTTTTCGACAAATTGATGAGCTGAGCTGCCTCTTCGATCTGGTGAAACTCGATGGGGCTTTCCGGCTTGTAGCTCCTGATGCTTTTGACGGGCTCGTATTTAAAATCGAGCTCATTGATCTGTGCATCCTTGGTGATATCGATCACCACGGGACCGGGCCGCCCCGAACGTGCGATGTAAAAAGCACGGGCCATGGCTGCAGGGATGTCTTCGGCTTTGCAAACCTGGTAGTTCCATTTGGTCACTGGTTGGGTGACACCCAAAACATCCGTTTCCTGGAATGCATC
>JBNJDH010000115.1:0-9013 GCA_051744695.1 Bacteroidota bacterium
TGGCCGGAAAGCCCAGAAGAATGTTTTCGGAGCTTTCAGACAACTGGCGCCCGGTCAGCATTGGTATCTGATCGGTGTAATGGGCGTGGGGGCAGCTTTCCTTATCCTGGCCTTTTATTCCGTTGTGGCCGGATGGACCCTCCATTATGTTTATCTTTCCCTGACCAACGCATTGTCCGGAAATACGCCTGCCGAAATAAAGGCTGTTTTTGATCAGGTTCAAAGTACAAAATTGCAGTCTATTGCCTGGACACTCCTCTTTATGGGGGGTACGGCTTATATTGTTCGATCGGGAATTGAAAAAGGGATTGAACGATACACCAAGGTGCTTATGCCTGTCCTGCTTTTGATCATTGTCGTGCTCAACATTCGGGCGGTAACACTTGACGGGGCATCCGAAGGACTGGCTTTCCTCTTTAACCCCGATTTCTCCAAAATTAACTCCGACGTTGTTCTGGAAGCGCTTGGGCAGGCTTTCTTTTCCCTAAGCATTGGAATGGGAGTTATTGTGACTTACGGTTCCTATATTAAAAAGTCGGAGAGCCTGGGAGGAACGGCTCTTTCCGTTTCATTTGCCGATACCATAATTGCATTGCTGGCCGGTGTGGCCATTTTTCCGGCTGCTTTTGCTTTTGGAATGGATCCGGGAGAAGGGCCCGGGTTGGTATTTGTAACTTTGCCTAATATTTTCAATCAAATGACGGGGGGGTATATCTTCGGACTTCTCTTTTTTGTTCTGTTGGGTATCGCAGCATTTACATCATCGATCTCTCTGCTTGAGGTGGTGGTGGCCTATTTTACCGAGGAGTTGAAGCTTCGCAGAAAACAAGCCACCTGGATTGCTGCCGGGATTATTGCCATGCTTGGCATTTTTTGTGCTTTAAGTGATTCGGTCTTTGGGGCTTTTGATTATATTTCGTCTAATATCCTTTTGCCGCTTGGCGGCCTTTTGGTGGTGATCTTTGTCGGGTGGATTATGGAAAGAACTTCACCAAGAGGAGAGATTGAAGCCGATGGCAAAAAGGCCCGTTATTATGGCTGGTTCGTATTTATTATTAAATTTTTAGCGCCGATAGCCATTGCTCTGGTGTTTCTTAACGGGCTTGGCTGGCTCTAATGTAGGGTAAAAAAGATTTGCATGCTGAATTTTTGGGCTGGGTGATCAATTCTCAAAAATTCAGAAGTTATGTGGAAAGACTGGCTTGCCTTTTCGCGGCGGGAACAATATGGAATTGTTTTCCTGGCCGTTCTTGTTGTCTTGTTTCTGGGGGTGCGGCTAATGTTGCCCCGCCTGACAGGTCCCGGTCAACCGGATTTTCGTGTCCGTTCGTCGCTTGTTTTGTCAGAAGAGGAGGATTCTCCGGAACAGACAGAAGTCCGGGAACAGGAGCCAAAGGAAAAGAAAGAGAAACTCCCGGCTTTTGATCCCAATAATGTTTCGGTTACCCGACTCGACGAAATGGGGGTGGCTCCGTACGCCATTGTCAACTGGATAAAATACCGGGAAGCCGGCGGAAGTTTTAAGGAACCCGGGGATATCCGGAAAGTTTATGGCCTTGATTCGGCCCTGACTGTGCGGCTGGAAGCATCAGCTTATTTTCCTTCCTCCGGACAAAACGAGGCAGAGACATATGCCCGCACAGAAAGTCGATTGGATGGCCCCGATACCACGGAAAAAGATCGCGGGAAAACCGATGCAGAAGCTTCTTCCGGGCGCGATGGTTTCTCAACCGGCAGGACTGGTCAACCAGAGTCATCCAAAGAGATCAATATCGAAATCAACAAAGCCGGCTCCGGAGATTTCCAAAAACTGACGGGCATCGGGAAGGTTTATTCGGAACGGATTGTAGCGTTTCGTGAAGCGCTGGGTGGTTTTTATTCCGTTGAACAACTTTCCGAAGTTTATGGCATTTCCCGCGAATTGTTTGAAAGCATTAAGAGTCAGGTAACAATCAATAGTGAGCCATACAGGAAAATCTCTGTCAATCAGGCTTCGGTAAGGAGGTTGAAAAAGCATCCTTATATTGATTTCTACCAGGCCCGGGATATTATCGAATACCGCAAGGAAAACGGGGAAATTTTAAAAGGGGAAGTGCTCAGATCCTTCTCTTCCTTTTCCGCCGAACAGCTGGAAAGGATTCTTCCTTATCTTTCTTTTGTCTCTCAAAATGAAGGAAATTTGACAAAAAATTAAAAATTAACTTGTTTCAATCCTTAAACTTCCTTTTCTTTGCACTTGCTTTTACAAAAGTGGCCGGTTACCCCGGCAATTATTGATAATTATTCTAAACGATTGGAGGTCGTTAGCTTTTTAGAAGTTTTATTTTAGTGATTTAAAGATGTTTACCGGCCGGCAGTTAGCCTGATCGGTATGGAAATTAAGTGATTTGTGAATCGGAAAAATATTTAAAATCTTCAATTATGATCATTGTACCTATTAAAGAAGGCGAGAACATAGAAAGAGCATTGAAAAAATTTAAGCGGAAATTTGAAAAAACCGGCACCATGCGGGAAGTTCGTAATCGTCAGGCTTACATCAAGCCTTCTGAAAGACGACGGGAGCAGATCAAGAAAGCCGCTTACATCCAGAAGCTTAGGGAAGAGAAGGAATAAAGAAGCGAACTTGTTTTCAGGATCCCTGATCAGATTCAGCTCACTATATCGTTGAATGAAAGGGATGTAATGCTCCCTGAAATAGGGGGGGCTGAGAAAAATAATTTTCTGGAAAAACGCCTGACTTTTCATCCTTTTTTTTGTATATTCGTTAATACATGATGAGTTGAAAAGTCAGGCGTTTTCTATGCAATATATCGACGCTTTTTTAAGTTACCTGAAATACGAGAAGCGGAGTTCCAACCATACTTTGGTGGCTTATGAAAGCGACCTGAAGCAGTTTCATGAGTATATGGAAGAAATGGGTATGGAGGATGAACTTCAGGTGAATACGGGTTTTGTTCGGAGCTGGGTTGTGGCAATGCACTACAACAATCTAAAAGCCAGATCTATTCACCGGAAAATATCATCATTAAAAGCCTATTTCAGATATCTGCAGAGGGAAGAAAAACTCGAAACCTCACCTGTTGAAGGCGTTATTCTTCCTAAACTTCCCAAAAATCTCCCCGACTTTGTCAAAGAGAAAGAAATGGATTTTCTGCTGGATCACGTTTCTTTCGGAGATGATTATGCCGGGGTTCGCGACAAAACCATTATTGATCTGTTTTACGGGACGGGCATCAGGCTTTCGGAGCTTGTTTCCCTTCAAGATGGTGATTTTGATTTATCCAAAGGGCTGATTCACGTACTGGGCAAGCGACGTAAAGAACGGCTGGTTCCCATGAACCAAAGCACCATCTTTAATGTTTCTAGATATAAGGAGTTGCGAAATCTGACTTTTGGAATGGAAAAAGCGCCTGCATTTTTTCTGACAGACAAAGGAGACCCCATATATCAGAAAATGGTCTACCGGATTGTCAATAAACATTTGCGGTCTGTGACAACCCTGGCCAAAAAAAGCCCCCATGTTTTGCGGCATACCTATGCCACCATATTGCTCAACCGGGGTGCAGATATTAACGCCATTAAGGAACTCCTGGGACATGCCAATCTCAATGCAACCCAGGTGTATACACATAATACCTTTGAACAATTAAATTCAATTTATAATCAAGCTCATCCAAGGGCTTAAAAAAACAATGGAGGAGTGTTTATGAACATTACGATCCAATCGGTACATTTTGATGCCTCAGAAAGGCTGGAAGAATTTATCAATCAAAAAGTAGGGAAACTTGATCAGTTTTCTGATGATATCATTGATGCCGAAGTTATTCTTCGTGTGGATAAAGCAGATACTGCGGAAAATAAACTGGCTGAAATTGAGCTGGGAATACCCGGTGATAACCTTTTTGCCAAAAAACAGAGCAAATCGTTTGAAGAATCTGTCGATTTGGCATGCGAGGCATTAAGAAAACAATTAATGAAACGAAAAGAGAAGTTAAAAGCCAAATAGTCAAAAAAGAATAGGCGTATTTTTGGTGCTGTTTGAAAAATATTATACATTTGCAAACCGTTTTCGGTAGGCGTATAGCCTGCCTTCGGTTGTTTTAATAGGCTGATTATTGCTGATAGTCAGCCTATTAAAATGATAGGGCACAATGTAGATTCCCTTGCTTCTTGATTTTTAGGAATATTGGCAGGAACAAGGGTGAATTTTTGGAAAAAGAGACCGTTTTTTTGTGGTGTTTTGCCCTGAAAATGTTTATCTTTATGCCCCCAAAATAATTGTGTCAATTTGTATGGCATTGATTTTTAGTGGGAAAGGTTGTTCCACACTGATTAATTATCAGGAGATCAATTAAAACAAAATAAGTGGTTTCAATTTATATCTAATTGTCTAATAATTTCGAGTTATGGCTAAAGAAACATTTCAAAGGACGAAGCCTCACGTTAATATCGGTACCATTGGTCACGTTGACCATGGTAAGACTACTCTGACTGCTGCTATCACTAAAGTGTTGGCAAAGAAAGGTTGGTCCGTAATCAAAGAATTTGATTCAATTGACAATGCTCCTGAGGAGAAAGAAAGGGGTATTACGATTAACACGGCTCACGTTGAGTATCAAACTGAGAAGCGCCACTATGCGCACGTGGATTGCCCCGGACACGCTGACTATGTAAAGAACATGGTAACAGGTGCTGCGCAGATGGACGGTGCGATTATGGTTGTGGCCGGAACGGACGGCCCGATGCCCCAGACACGGGAGCACCTTCTGCTTGCACGTCAGGTGAATGTGCCCAGCATCGTGGTTTTCCTTAACAAAGTCGACATGGTCGATGATGAGGAATTGCTTGAACTGGTTGAGATGGAAGTTCGTGACCTGTTGAGTTTCTACGATTTCCAGGGCGACGAAGCTCCCATCATTAAAGGTTCTGCACTGGGCGCCCTCGAAGGTGATGAAAAGTGGGAAGAGAAGGTTATGGAACTGATGGATGCCGTTGACGAATGGATCCCCACGCCTAAGCGTGATAATGAAAAGCCATTCCTGATGCCGGTTGAAGATATTTTCTCTATTACCGGACGTGGTACCGTTGCCACTGGTCGTATTGAAACCGGTGTGATCCATACCGGCGATGAAATGGAAATGATCGGACTTGGTGCAGAGCGTAAGAAAACCGTTTGTACCGGTGTTGAGATGTTCCGTAAGATTCTTGATGACGGACAGGCTGGTGACAACGTAGGACTGCTTCTTCGTGGTGTTGCCAAAGATGATATCAAGCGCGGTATGGTATTGGCCAAACCCGGTTCCATCACTCCTCACACCAAGTTTAAGGCAGAGGTTTATGTACTGAAGAAAGAAGAAGGTGGACGTCATACGCCTTTCCATAACAAGTATCGTCCTCAGTTCTATCTTCGTACCCTCGACGTAACCGGAGAGATTTCTCTTCCTGAAGGAACTGAAATGGTTATGCCAGGTGACAACGTAACTATAACTGTTGACCTGATTTATCCGGTTGCTCTTAACGTAGGTCTGCGTTTCGCCATCCGTGAAGGTGGTCGTACGGTAGGTGCCGGTCAGGTGACCGAAATCTTGGAGTAAAAGAAGGATTTATTCCGACATATTTACAGAAGGATGGAGTTGATTTTCCTTCTCCGTCCTTCTATAAACGGGTGTAGCTCAGTTGGTAGAGCACTGGTCTCCAAAACCAGGTGTCGGGAGTTCGAGCCTCTCCTCCCGTGCAAGAAATTCCACGCAGAGGGTAAAAATATTAAGCTTTAACGATAATATGGAGAAGATAAAAACCTATTTCAAAGATGTCCATCATGAATTGGTCAATAAAACTTCATGGCCTAGCTGGCCGGATCTTCAGAATAGTGCCATCGTGGTCATGATTGCAGCTTTGATTATCGCGGGTATTGTTTATGTGATGGATTATTCATTTGATCACATATTGCAGTGGTTTTATCAGCAATTGTATTAAAAATCAGGAAGAAGGAAACGTTCCGATGAGTGAAGTCCAAAAGAAATGGTACGTGGTCCGGGCTGTTACTGGTAAAGAGAAAAAGGCCAAAGAATTTATTGAGCATGAAATTGCCAGTCGGAATCTGCAGGACTATGTCAGCCAGGTATTAATTCCCACCGAAAAAGTTTATCAGATTCGTAACGGAAAAAAGATCAGTAAGGAGCGAACTTTTTATCCGGGTTATGTTTTTATTGAAGCTTCATTGGTGGGCGAAATTCCTCATATCCTGAAAAATATAACCCATGTAATCGGTTTTTTGGGAGATAATCAGCCCATTCCGATGCGGGAATCAGAAGTCAACCGGATGTTAGGAAAGGTTGATGAATTGAGTGAGAATGACGAGGAAATTACTGTTCCGTTTTACAATGGTGAAACGGTTAAGGTTATTGACGGCCCATTCAACGGTTTCAACGGAGTGATTGAAGAGGTGAATGAAGAAAAACGGAAACTGAAAGTAATGGTCAAAATCTTTGGTAGGAAAACGCCTCTTGAACTCAGCTTTTTACAGGTAGAGAAAGAATAAGTCTGCTTCATCCAGCAGCGGAGCTTCCAGGGCGATCTTGTTTATCGCCTCTGCGGGTGAAAACAAAAACTTATTCAAGAATCCTGATTATTAATAACCAACACGAATTGCTACAATGGCTAAAGAAGTAGAAACTTTAATTAAGCTTCAGATCAAAGGTGGTGCAGCGAATCCTTCACCTCCGGTAGGCCCTGCTTTGGGTGCCAAAGGGGTGAACATTATGGAGTTTTGTAAGCAATTCAACGCTCGTACGCAGGAAAAGGGCGGGAAGGTTCTTCCCGTTGTCATTAGTGTTTATAAAGACAAGTCATTCGATTTTGTAGTTAAAACACCTCCTGCGCCTATTCAGCTATTGGAAATGGCCAAGCTCAAAGGTGGTTCATCGGAACCGAACCGGGATAAAGTCGGATCGGTATCTTGGGACCAGGTCAAAACCATTGCTGAGGACAAAATGAGCGATCTGAATTGTTTTACAATTGAATCTGCAATGAGGATGATTGCTGGAACCGCCAGAAGTATGGGAATCACTGTTGATGGTGAGTTTCCGGTTAACAACTAAAATCTGTTTGCAACAATGACAAAACTAACAAAGAATAGAAAGTTAGCGTTAGAAAAGGTCGAGGCCGGAAAGCAATATCCCATTGAAGAAGCAGCGCAATTGGTAAAAGATGTTACGAACACCAAGTTTGATGCATCCGTTGATTTGGATGTACGTCTTGGCGTGGATCCCCGTAAAGCCAATCAAATGGTTCGGGGTGTTGTGACACTTCCTCACGGAACGGGTAAAGAAACCACTGTTTTGGTGTTGTGTACCCCCGATAAGGAAGAAGAAGCCAAGGCTGCTGGTGCTGATTATGTAGGGCTTGATGACTATATTGAAAAGATCAAAGGTGGTTGGACCGATGTGGATGTCATCATTACAATGCCCAGCGTAATGGCCAAGGTCGGTGCGCTAGGTAGGATTTTGGGTCCCCGCGGACTCATGCCTAACCCCAAGAGCGGTACTGTTACCATGGATATTGCCAAAGCGGTCGGCGAGGTGAAAGCCGGAAAAATAGACTTTAAAGTTGATCGATATGGCATCGTTCATTCTAGTGTAGGAAAGGTCTCTTTTTCTCCTGATAAGCTCGTTGATAATGTGCGCGAATTTGTAGGAACCATCCAGAAGTTGAAACCTTCTGCCGCAAAAGGGACCTATATTAAAAGCATCGCTATATCAAGTACCATGAGTCCCGGTATTCGTGTTGAACCCAAAAGTGTAGGGGTTTAATTTATTGTTAACTGAAGAGTATTAGGAACCATGAAAAAAACAGATAAAAGCGCACTTGTAAAGGAGCTGTCGGAAAAGATCAATGAGTATAGTCATTTTTACGTGGCCGATACACTTGGTCTCAATGCCGGATCAACCAGCCAACTTCGTCGTACCTGTTTCGAGAAGGACATTAAAATGGTGGTGGTCAAAAACACCCTGTTTAAACTTGCCCTTGAGGAAAGTGACAAAGAAGTTGACGGCATGGAAGATGTCTTCAGAGGTACCTCTGCTGTTCTTTTCTCTAATACAGGGAATGCACCCGCCAAGTTGATCAAAGATTTTCAGAAGAAAACAGGTCTCCCCGTTTTAAAAGGAGCCTTTGTTGAAGAATCTGTCTACATTGGCGAAGACCAGTTAGAAGTACTTACTAATATTAAGTCTAAAGAAGAATTGTTGGGCGATGTGATCAGCCTTCTGCAGTCTCCTGCGAAGAACGTTGTATCCGCCTTGCAGTCCGGTGGCACCAAAATCCACGGAATTCTTCAAACCCTTGGAGAAAAGGGCGAATAGAGAATTATCACAAAACTGAAACAGAAATTTTTTAATACCTAAGACAATGGCAGATATTAAGAAACTTGCAGAAGAATTGGTAAATTTGACTGTAAAAGAAGTAAACGAACTTGCAGATACTTTGAAAGAGGAATATGGCATTGAGCCTGCTGCTGCAGCTGTGGCTGTTGCCGGTGGTGGTGCTGCCGAAGAAGAAGGTGGCGCTGCTGAGCAAACTGAATTCGATGTGATGCTTAATTCTCCCGGTGGGTCAAAACTGGCCATCGTGAAATTGGTTAAGGAAATGACAGGTGTTGGTCTGAAAGAAGCCAAAGAGCTTGTTGATAAAGCCCCAACTCCCATCAAAGAAAAAGCATCTAAAGAAGAAGCTGAAAGCCTTAAATCTCAATTAGAAGAAGCTGGAGCAGAAGTTGAACTTAAGTAAACAGGAGAATATACCTGAAATATGGTAACGGTTTAGGAACCCATTTTTATGGGATCCTAAACCTTTTTATGCTTATATGTTTAAGTTCAAATAATTTTTGATAGATGACTCCAATTACTACCGAAAGGGTTAGCTTTGCTACCATTAAAAACCAATTGGATTATCCTGATTTTCTGGAAGTCCAGTTGAAGTCTTTCCGTGATTTTTTTCAAATGGGGAGTACCCC
>JBNJDH010000116.1:0-8889 GCA_051744695.1 Bacteroidota bacterium
GGCTCAAAAAGGATTTCAGGGGATCCACATCGTGAGCCCGGCCTTTTTTGGGCAAATTGAAGAAACCGGCGCCTTCCCCATTACACAACCCTACTTGCGGCTGGCAGCCAACCATTGTATTAAAGGATTTGAGAGTACAAACGACATCTGGTTCGACATCGGAACCCCCGAAAAACTCAAAGATACAGAACACTTCATCAGAGAACATCCCGAAATATCTGAAAATATCGGCCGGTAAAAGTACAACGAGCTTTCAATAGCCATTGCGTTAAGTCTGGTCTTTGGAAAAGCCATAGGCATCTCTTTCTTTTCATGGCTGGCCGTTAAACTAAAACTCTCCGTCAAACCGGCTGGTGTGCCGTGGGTAGCATTCATCGGTCTGGGGTTCCTTGGTGGCATTGGATTCACCATGTCGCTGTTTATATCCAGTCTGGCATTCGATTCGCAGATGCTGATGAGTCAGGCCAAGATCGGGATATTTTTTGGCTCTGTAGTATCGGGTTTAACCGGCTTTTTTATTTTGAAGAAGACATTTAAGAAAGAAACAACCGCTTAAATGGGCTGTTCAAAATCGGACATGTAAGAATGGGTTTTCCAACAAAAGTAATGATTTCATGTTAACCCGGAAATAAAAAAGGTGCCCCCCTCAGGGAACACCTCAATTTATCTGTCTGTTATGTCTAAATACTAAAAATCCCTACCCACTATCGGATAAGGAATACTGATTAATTACTCATGTGAACTTCACGTCTTCCTTCAAGAATTTCCCTGGCCATATCGAGAATGGTAGTATCATCAAGTTCTACTATGCCACCATCGGGACCTTGTTCCAGGTGAATACCGATGCTTCTACCCCGATCGTAGTTGGCCCCGCCAAAATAATTTCTGACCGTCTCTACGTCGAGGTTCAACGAGTCAGCGATGCTTTGCATGCTTCCTGCGGGAAGACTGTCCTTGATCTTCCTGAGCTGGTTGAATGTTATGGTTGTACTCATATTGAAATGATTTAATAGGTTATTGATGTGATTTAAAAATAAGCAAAAATCTATGGATTTAAAACAGATTTAACTGCAAAAGTATAGCTTTTAACAAAGATTAAACTTCGAAAATATTCCTCAACGGGAAGAATTTTCTTCATTTTTTTGAATGCCTCCCCTTGATTTTAAATCCATTAAATCACATCACCCCTGTAACCATGATAAGCGTTAGTCAGGCAGCAATCCCTGCCTCTGTAAAAGGCTTCCTTTAGCTTTGTTTGGCGGGCAAACTTTCTTTTTCTTTTGTTGCTCCCCAGGCATTTTAAAACTACATCAGCTCAAGCAAAATTTTGGAAGAAATTAGTATCACGATAATGGTGACAAGACCGGTCAATATGACATTGCGTATAGATTGCGGAGAGAACGGCCTTCGTTCGCCATAAGGCGGCATCTCGTCATGGAGAGGCATAAAGTGCACCGCTACTTTCTTATAGAGCCAGTATACAAACCATCCGATCAAAGCCCCAAGAATAAGACCACCCAGGATATCGCCGGGATAATGTACACCCATATAGACCCGTGAATAGCTATTCAATACAGCCCAAAACATGATGAAAACCGTATACCACCGATAGCGAAACAGCAACGAAGACAAAACAGCCAACCCAAAGGAATTGGTGGCATGCGAAGAAACAAAACCATGCATACCTCCCCGGTATCCGTTAATGATATTCAACAACCCCTCGTTGGCAGCCTCACGTGATGGCCTTAACCGTTCAAAACCATCCTTAAAAACATTGGCAGATATCTGATCACATAAGGTCACCATTAAAACTAAAGCTAAAATGGTAATGATCGCTTTCATCCCCTGTTCTTTAACAATCACATAAAGAATGGCCGCATACATCGGCACCCAGATCATCACACTGGTGATAACCCAGAAAAAGTTGTCGAACAAAGGGGAGGAAAATTCATTGAAAAACAATAACAAATTGCGATCCAGTTCTAATAATGCTTCCACGGTTTCAAAAATTTTAGTAAATAATAAAGCCAAACAATGTTTTTCAGTCAAACCTCACTGTCAAAACAAATTTCAGATCATTGTCATGGATAGGAGGAAAAGGTTAAACACCCAGAATTCAAAGAAAATAAAAAAATGAATAATATCCCCCTGCCTCTGCAAACAATTTGCTGTTATGATTCTTTACTATAAAGTTCTCGAAATATATACTTAACTTTACATCCGCAATTTTAATGAAAATTTAATGAAGAGAAGCGCCTTGTATATTATCAACCCGGCATCAGGCATGGGGCGTCAAAAAGATATAAAGCAAATCCTTCGCAAGGAAATAGCTGAAAATAATTGGGATGCTGAAATTGTTTTTTCCAAAAAACCACAACATGCAGCCCAATTAAGTCGGGAAGCAGCAGGACGATACGATGTGATTGTCGCCGTGGGGGGCGACGGCACCGTCAATGAAATTGGGCGGGAACTCATCGGTTCAAGCACTGCACTGGGGATTATCCCCACAGGCTCAGGCAACGGACTGGCCCGATTTCTTCATATGCCCTTCAAAGTAAACAAGGCGATTCAGGTTATACAACAAGGCTTTAGCAAAGAAATTGATGTCATAAAACTCAACGACTATTACTCACTCAACGTTGCAGGCATCGGGTTTGATGCCTACATCAGCCACAAATTTGCAGAAAAAAAGAAACGCGGCCCTCTGGCTTATATGCAGCTTATATCCAAAGAATTTTCCCGGTACAAATCAGAAACTTATCACTTAAACATCGACGGGGAGAAACTAGAGCTTGAGGCATTTCTTATCAGTTTTGCCAACTCGAGTCAATACGGCAACAACTTCCATATTGCGCCCGGCGCCAGCATTGATGACGGCCTTATTGATGTATGTCTGATCAGGGATTTTCCTAAATACTCGGCCCCTGCCCTTCTGATCAGCCTGGTTGATCAGTCCATTGACAAAAGCAAATACGATAAAATCGTCAAAGCCCGCAAGATTACCATTCAGCAAAATAAATCCTTACTCGGACATGTGGACGGCGAACCCGTTGCTTTCGGAAACACACTGAATATTGAAATCATGCCGCTTTCGCTTAAAGTGATCGTGCCACCGGTCCATCTGCGACAGAACCCAACCCTTTTGCAGCCTTTAATGGAAATGATCCCCCTGGGGGGTTAGCAGCGATTCATGAAATGTTATAAGAGATTAGCACCCCGTTTTACCCGGGGTGATTTTATAAAAATAAGAATGCGCGGTTCTAAAAATGCAAAACGATTACACGGGGTGAAGCGAGCTTTCCTAAGTGCAAGGGGATTTCCCATTTTTTCGATACACCTTGCACTTACACATGCTGATATCAGTGATAAACGTTTCTTATAAAAAATTATATGCGTTTTTCAGCATTCTCTATCTAACCATTTATTTTAATGGTTTTCAATCCAAAATTCAGAATGCTCCTATTTTATGAGCCGCCAAATACGCCCACCATTCCTTTACACATGCATTTTCGTGGCAGATTTGATAAATCAAAACTCCATGCTCGTTTCATTTTCTGCATTCTGATTTTCACTTTCTTAGTTTACCAAAACATCAACTACCTGTTTTTAAGGTGGATATAAAACCAAGCACCGTCTTTACGAATCATTTTTGAGGCATACTTTAATTTGTTTTAATATTTTTTTACTACCTTTGTTATAGGATTAATATTTTTCAAAATTTTTTGAACATGGAAAAACATCAATTTTTTAAACAAATGACGCTATGGGTAGCGTTGCTATGCCTCCCCCTGATAGTCACAGGACAGAACATCAAGGGAAACAACAACTCAGGCACAATAGAGGTATCCGGTACCTCTTCGTTGCATGACTGGGAGATGAAACTGTCAAAATTCGAAGTTTCGGCAAACCTGGAACAGGATGACAACGGGAACTACACCCTGAGTGACGTCTCTTTTTTGACCCAGGCAGGTCAGCTTACCAGTGATAAGTCAAAGATGGAAAGCAAAGCCCACGAAGCTCTGAAAAGCGACACCCGGCCGGAAATTTCCTTCAACCAAACAAACACGAACGTTTCGCTTAATCCGGAAGATGACTCTTTTCAAATTCGGGGTGATCTCAGGATTGCAGGAAAAACAAAGCCGGTAAAAGTGACCCTGAATGGAAGAATAAATGGTGAAAACCAGGTTCAGGTAACTGGCAATACATCACTTAAGATGACAGATTTCGACATTAAACCTCCCACGGTTATGCTAGGGACCATCAAAACCAAAGACGAAGTTTCAATTGCACTTGACCTTACACTAAGGTCAAATTAATCAAACAGCAGTAAAGTATTTTTCTAAGTTTTAAACACAAATATCATGAAGAAACAATTTCTCATTACTATAGTCATGGCCCTGACACTTTCCGGTGCTTACGGGCAACAGTTTGAAGAAAGCAAGTTAAGCGGTGAAGAATTTACCGAAGTTACTCCTTCTTTCGGGGCAGATTTTGCCTTGCAATATCAAAGTTTAGACCACTCGGCCGATGCAGCAGATTTGATCCCTCTTGGAACAGGAATTAACCTCCCGACAGCCAACTTTAACCTGGAAGCAGACCTGGCACCGGGTATCATGGTTAACCTTCAGACGTACCTGTCTTCCCGGCATCACACAGAAACATGGGTGAAAGGAGGATACCTTTTAATGGATCAAATGCCGTTTTTGAATTTTTCTGCCATCGATAATGTAATGGAATACCTGACTATAAAAGTTGGGGTTATGGAATTGAACTATGGCGATGCACACTTCAGAAGATCTGACAATGCCGAAGTTGTAAACAATCCTTTTGTAGGAAATTACATCATGGATGCATTCACAACAGCCCCCGCCGCCGAATTCCTGATCCGTTCAGACGGATGGCTGGCCATGGCAGCTCTTACTGGCGGAGCCCTTAAACCTGAACTGGTCACCTATAATGGAAACAGTGATTCGTACCAGGACCACAATATAGGCGACGAACTGGCATTTTACTGGAAAGCCGGATTTGACAAGGAAATTAGCGAAACAGCAAGATTAAGGGCAACAATCTCCGGTTATCACAACAGCCAGCACCACTTTGGTTCGCTATATACAGGCGACCGGGCCGGATCCCGCTATTACCTGGTGATGCAGGAACAAACGGGCAGTTCTGAAGATGTGAATCCCGCATCCGGGCATACAACCGGACGCTGGGGGCCCGGCTTTACAGACGAAAACAATTCGTATATGCTGAATCTTTTCGGAAAACTGGGCGGATTGGAAGTGTTCGGGACCTACGAAACCACCAGCGGAACTTCTGCTTTTAGCGGAGCTGAATACAATTTCGATCAGGTGGCCATTGAAGGGATCTACCGTTTTGGCAGGGAAGACAATTTCTTTGCTGCAGCCCGGATCAACAACGTATCCAACGACAATGACATGTCGGTTGACCGGATGCAGCTTGGTGCCGGCTGGTTCATGACATCAAATATTATCACCAAGCTGGAATACGTGGACCAGACTTACAACGATTTCGAGTACGGCAATGACGCCGGATTCAACGGCATCATGTTAGAAGCCGGTATTTCGTTTTAACCAAATCGAATCTTTTAAAAGGTAGCCATAAAATGTGGTTTGCAACAATACACCAAAAAAAGTTGATGCATAACGCCGTTCCCCGCCCTGCAAAGCGGGGCGGCGCTATGGCATTGGCTTTTTTATTGGGGTTGTTGATGCATGACGCCACCTCTCAGGAACTGCTCGCGGCAGCCACTCCCCACCATTTCAGTGCTGAAGAAAATGATTGTGAGGATTTCATCCAAATTGACGGCTCCACCAATGTGAATCATTTCCATTTTGTTCAGGAAATTCAAACCATTCAAACCCTCTCTGAAAAGGAGACACATAAACCCGATTCCATTTCGCTGCAAATTCCGGCAAAAGATTTTGAACCATCCAACCCCAAAATGTATGAAGACTTCCTGGAATTTATCCGCGCCGGTCAATTCCCGTACATCGATATCATAATCTTCTTTAAATCTAAAGAAGCCAACCTCGGCGAGAAGACAAAGATTGCTCCTGAAGTCGAGGTCAAACTGGCCGGACAGAAACAGGTTTACCAGATACCGGGAGAGATCTATCAATGCCGGGATCGCAATCTCCACATTTCGGGAGAGATCAGCATCGACCTGAAAGATTTTGACCTTACTCCCCCCACCAAATTTATGGGGATGGTCAAGGTCAGCAACGAAGTTTTTATTAATTTTGGATTGACGTTTAAAAATAAAAACAAATCATTTTGAAGTTCAATACCAAAACCCGTTACGGCCTTCGGGCCATGATAGAGATCGCCAGGGAAAGCAGTGCCAATGGGATTTTACAAAAAGAGATCGCCGACCGTCAAAATATTTCCAACAAATATCTGGACCATATTATTTTTTCACTCAAAGTGAGCGGACTTATCACCAATGTGAAAGGCAAAAAAAGCGGTTATATCCTTACCCGTCCGGCTTCAGAAATCACCATGCTGGACATCCACAATGCTTTTGAACCGGGCATATGCATAATAGACTGCCTCACGTTGAACTATCAATGCGAGCGCGAGAACAGTTGTTCAGCCCGGCATTTCTGGGAAGGCCTGAACGAAATAATCGAAAATTATTTCAAATCCACAACTCTTCAGGATCTTTATAATCAACAGGTGGAGCTGGAGAAACAAGGAGATGAGAAAATTTCCGAACAAGAATAAAATAGCTCCGGCAAATCCAGTTTGGTCAGGGAGTATATTCTATCACATTCCCCAATTTTACTTTATAGGAAGGCTCAACAAATTCAACATCGGTTTTTGGTGTGCCCTTATAATAAACATTGCCTGAAGATTTCATTTCCACATTCAATTCGCTAACAGCATTCACATACCCCGGATTAACGGAACGCTGATGATAAACCACTTTATCTGAAACAAGATCGAGGGCATCCATCGAGGTCAATCCTTCGGAATAAATTTTCAAAGTACTTGCTTTGCCTGACAAGCGATGATTGCCCACATTGCTGCCGTAGGCCGATAAATCCAGGTAGCGGGCTTTCACTGTCAAATCGCACTCCGTAAACGCCCCCCTTCCACTGATCACTATTCTTAACCGGTCAATTTCCAATGTATCTTCATTGGTAATTTCCGACGCAAAATTGGACCGTACCTGCTTCAAAGCGCCCGCACTGACAGTAAGCTCGGGCATTTGCTCCTGCCTGAACCCAAACATCCCGTCTGCATCCACATGCATTTCATTCTCCTGAAAATCAACTTTTAATCTTGACAATACAAAATCGGGCCCTTCAGCAACAACATACGGTAGGGAATCATTGGTCAAAACAAGACGAACTGAAGTATCAAGGACGATTTTTTCAAAATCCTCCATTTCATATTCCTCCCGAATTGTTTCACCTTCCTCTGTAAGGGCATCTATATAATTGCATGCCGGCGTCAACACGGCAACAACCAAAAGCCATAGCAATCTGTTCATAATGAATTCTCTTTATAGGGTATCCGATAGCCCAGACCAAACTCGATGAATTCGGACCGGAAAAAGCTGGCTTTCACACTAAAATTCCCCACGAGCCGGTCGGTGATGCGATGTCTTATGCCCAAACGCGGATAAACCGGCTGTGGAGGGTCAAGATAAGAGTATACATAAGCCCCTACCTGAACAAAAAATGATGTGTTGCCCATGATCCAGTGGCGACCCCCAAAAATTCCGGCAAAGGTCCTTTCAAGATGAGGAACATATCCCTCCAAATCGGGATGATCATAGGCATAAGGAGCACCACCAAAATAAATGAGATCTGCCCCTGCACTCCATGCCGACTTAGCGGAGCGATACCAAAGATGGTTCAGACTCAGACTCCCGGAAGAATATATGTTAAAATTGAAATCATTGGCCTGGCTGCGACCGTAATTTAAGAATATCTGTAAATCACGGTTATTCCTGGCCGGCGCCTCCCTTTTGCCAATATCAGGCAATTTATCTGACTGAAAATGATAACGTGTTCCCAATCCAACGGTCACGGTATTGATGCCATTATTGGGTTTTTTCAAAGCACCGTTGGACATATGATTAAGGGCGCCTAACATATAAACGGACCAATGATCCATCAGGCGGTAACCGGCATAAAGCCCAAAACCCACATAAGCATTCAACTTTGCCCCAAAAATATGATTCTGCGGATTGTCTTTGTAATGAAAAGGATTGTTGGTATATCCCAACCCCATAGCAACCCTGTTTTTCAACACAAACCGGGATTCCCTGACAATGGGAAAATGCAGATAGGGATAAATGGCCATTCCCTGACCATAGATATCGGGGCTTCCATAAGAATTGTAGAAAAACCCGACCCCCACCTCGGGATAATTGTAATATTGCTGCCAACTCTCGGAATCAAAGCGCCACAAACCGTAATTCAGCTCAATTCCCCGCGAGAAATCATCAATAAAATACACCATATTGGCATGGTGAGGCACAACAATCCCCTGATGATAATAAACAGAAAGATGCCGTTGATTGGCAGGCTGTCCGACCTCGGCAACAGGTTTCTGGGCTTTTCCGGTAGTAAAAAAGGCCGTCAGAAGAAAAACAGCTACAAGAAAAAATACATAGTTCTTCACGCTTAGGGTCATTTTATTTTCCCGATTAAAATGAATGCAAAAATGCACATTTTATTAGAAATGATAAGTGGTTTGTTTCAGTTATTAGCTAGAAGTTAGAAGCTAGAAATTAGAAGCTGGAGGTTAGAAGCTAAAGACTATAAAAAATTTTGATTCTTTTTGCGGCCTACCATGAAAACCAACAAAAATGTATGTAATTGAACTTGGGTTGTTTACATATTTAGTTAGATG
>JBNJDH010000117.1:0-8852 GCA_051744695.1 Bacteroidota bacterium
GGCCAATATGCTGAAACCTGCACTTGCAAGGGGAGAAATCCAATGCATCGGGGCCACTACGCTTGATGAATATCGTCAGCACATTGAAAAAGACGGTGCTCTCGAACGCAGGTTCCAGAAGGTGATGATTGAACCAACAACTGTAGATGAAACCGTAGAGATTCTCAACAACATCAAAGAGAAATATGAGGATCATCACAATGTTTACTTTACCCCCGAGGCTATCGAGGCATGTGTGAAGCTGACCGAGAGATATATCTCGGACAGGCATTTGCCCGACAAAGCCATTGATGCCATGGATGAGGCTGGTTCCAGGGTACATATCAGCAATATTGTTGTGCCCGACACCATACTGGAGCTGGAGCAAAAGATTGAAGAGACCAAGGAGAACAAAATCAAAGCTGTCAAAGCTCAGAATTTTGAATTGGCAGCCAGCTTTCGCGATAAGGAGAAAAATCTCTTAGACGAACTGGAAGAATCGAAAAAGAAGTGGGAAGAAGAACTGCAGAAACACCGGGAGACAGTAGATGCTGAAAAAGTGGCTGAAGTTGTAGCCATGATGACCGGTATTCCTGTTCAGCGGGTTGCCCAGGCTGAGGGTACACGCCTTATGGAAATGGGACAACAGCTGAAAGGTCAGGTCATCGGACAAGACGATGCCATCAGTAAAATTGTTAAAGCCATCCAGCGCAATCGGGCAGGTCTGAAAGATCCCAACCGCCCCATCGGCTCTTTTGTTTTCCTGGGGCCAACAGGTGTAGGGAAAACTCATCTGGCCAAGATACTGGCCCAGTACTTGTTTGACACCACCGAAGCGCTGATCAGAATTGACATGAGCGAATACATGGAGAAATTCAGCGTTTCGCGGCTGGTAGGAGCGCCTCCGGGATATGTCGGATATGAAGAAGGCGGGCAGTTGACCGAAAAAGTAAGACGTCGCCCCTATTCCGTTGTGTTGCTTGATGAGATTGAAAAAGCACATCCCGATGTGTTTAACCTTCTTCTTCAGGTGCTTGATGAGGGACGTCTGACGGACAGCCTCGGTCGCAAAGTCGATTTTAGAAATACCATTATAATAATGACGTCCAACATCGGTACCCGGGAGCTGAAAGACTTTGGTCGTGGAATTGGGTTCACAGCTGGTGCGAAAAACACCTCTGATTACAATAAGAACGTGATCGAAAAAGCATTGAAGAAAGCTTTTGCACCTGAATTCCTCAACCGGCTTGACGACGTTGTTATCTTCAATGGCCTTGAAAAAGAAGACATTCGCAAGATCATTGACATTGAGCTTGAAGGTCTTTATCAACGTGTTGAAGGATTGGGATACAAACTTCAACTGACCGACGCTGCCAAGGACTTTATTGCCTCCAAAGGCTATGATGTTCAGTATGGAGCAAGGCCACTTAAGCGGGCCATCCAGAAATACCTGGAAGATGAAATGGCAGAAGTCATAATCCAGGCGTCAATCAGTGAAGGTGCTTTGATCGAGGTCGATTATGATGAAGAAAATGAAAGTATAAAGACCGAGATCAAAAAAGCCCCGGCCGACGATGAGAACCAGAAAAAAGTTGAAGAAAACAACGATAAAGCTGAGGAAGCTGAAAAAACCGGAGAAACGAATAAAAATAACTAATTGAGCTTTACTTATATTAAGAAAATCCGCACATCACATAGCTGATGTGCGGTTTTTTTTTGATCAGTTTTTTTATTTATATTTTACCTTTCCTCAATTAGATTCACTAAGCTACAAATTTAGTGACAATTGAGCCCTTCATTAATACTGTTTCAAACATACGAGATTTTTAGATTTAAGATGACTCATCTAATGCTGAAATCTGCATTTTGACAAATAGAATCATTTAAATATAAAACATTGATTCAATGGCTATTGAAAAAGTTTAAAGGACTATTTTTATCACTGGTTGGATAAAATTTTGCCTCACCCTTTGAATCAATTTATTTAATCGAAAAAACCATTGTTTCAAAATCGCTTTTGTCCTGAGAAATTGATTCAATCATTGGCAGGTTGGCTTACTTCGTTCGCCATGACAGACACTTGTAACAAACAAAAAATCAACATTTAACAGCTGGCTCGCCTCGCTTGCAATGATTGTTTGATAGCGCATAAAAAAGGTCTGTCTTCTCCATGATTGAGAAGACAGACCTTTTTTATGAGATGAATATCTTATCTGTTTTTATTCCATTGCTTCACTTCCTTCTTCCAACCGCGTTTCGATTTCCTCCAGCGATTTTTTGGCGTCCTCATTTTCGGGATCAAGTTCTAAAGCTTTTTCAAACCACTCCTGTGCTTTTTTAAATTCTTCGTTGGCATTGGCAGTGATCTCATCATACTGCGACGGATCGGCATTTTCTGCTGAACTAAGGATCTGAGATGCCTCATTAAAGGGCTCTGCTCCTTTTTTCAGATAGTAATTAACCAGCAATTTTTTCATATGTCCCACATACTTGCTGTTTTGATACTCTTCCACAGCATTTTTGAGGAATTCTTCCATCTCTTCCCCTTTACCTTGTTTGTTAAGGGAATACGCAATGTAATAACTGGCAATATCATCACGGAATCCACGATCTTTGGCCATGCGATAATACTTGAGGGCTTTGTCGAACTCTTCGGTCCGCCGGGCACAAGTAGCTGCATTATAGATCATGGCATCTTCGGGCTCACCCTCTTCCCAGTTTTCAATGGCCTTTTCATAAAGCTCAAGGGCTTTGTCATAATCCTTGTTTCGAAGGGCATCGTTGCCTTCATTTTTATACTCTCCTGCTGTTTTGTCTTGCGCCGCAATGCCCGCGGCAAATGCAAATAAAACAAAACTGATTGTTAATAAATACTTCATATCACTTTCAATTTTAATGGTTGGTTATTGAATATTTTCACTGTAAAAATAGCCTTTTCGTTAAAAGAGAAAAACAAAAAACGGGCCAAAACTTTAATTTTTTTTAATCTTTCGCCCGTCTTCATTTTTAACCTTTAATAGACAATATCTTAACCAATGCGTTCCAAAAGATGTCTGAGTTCCTTGTATGAGGCGGACATTGTTTCTTTTTTGGGATTTGATACAAATTCCGGACCATATTCCTCTCTAAGTTGCCCGGCTACTTCGGGCAACACTTCATCAATGGTTTCAACAAATTTGCGGGGATGAGCTGTCGCTACAAAAAATCCCTGCTCATTCTCACCGATTTCCCGTTTCAGCCCAAGATAACCGGCTGAAGAATGGGGATCAAGAACATAACCATACCGACTGTAAATACTCTTGATGGTTTCCTTGATTTCGTCATCCGTTACCGAATTGGCCGAAAGAATTTTTATTACTTCATCAAAATCATTTTCAAATAGATCGAAAAGCCTGGGAAAATTACTGGGATCGCCCACATCCATTGCATTGGCCAAGGTAACAATGGTCGCGTGCGGATCATAATTTCCGGATTGAAGGAAACGCGGAACCACATCGTTGACGTTGGTGGCCGCTATAAACCTTGAAACCGGGAGTCCCATTTTCGAAGCCATTACGGCCGCGGTGATGTTACCAAAATTACCGCTGGGCACACAAAGCACGGGATGAACATCCTTGTGTTTTTCCTGAAGACGGGCAACACCTTCAAAGTAATAGACCATCTGGGGCAGCAGACGTCCAAGATTTATTGAATTGGCGGAAGTAATCGCCACATTCCGGCGCAAATCTTTGTCGTTAAAGGCTTGTTTCACCAAACGCTGACAATCATCAAAAGCTCCATCAACAGCAACGGCGTGAATGTTGTGTCCCAGGCCGGTCATTTGCTGCTCCTGATAAGGACTGATTTTCCCTTCGGGATAAAGAACGACCACATCAATACCAGGAATTTTATGAAAACCGTGAGCCACTGCACCGCCGGTATCGCCGGATGTGGCCGTCAGAACAATCATCTTATTATCGCCTGCAGGATGCAGATGGCTCATTAAACGGGAAAGAAAACGGGCCCCAACATCTTTAAAAGCTTGCGTGGGCCCGTGGAACAATTCCAGAACATGTATATTGTCGTGTAAATTGACAAGCGGAACGGGAAATGAGAAGGTTTCATGAATGATCTGTTGGAATTCAGATTCGTTAAGTTCTTCCTCTACATAAGGCCAAAGAACAGAAGATCCAATTTCCTGAAGAGTCAGTCCGGGAAGGGTTTTGATCCACTGCGGGTCGAGCTCAGGAATTTCCTCGGGCATAAACAAATGCCCGTCATCTGACAGCCCTTTAAAAATTCCTTCTTTCAGGCTTACTCTTTGTTTGTTTTTACCTAAGCTAATATACTTCATTTGATTATGATTAATGTAGTGGGGTAATTGTGGGCATCTTTCCAATAATCAATTTTACACGGGAAAAGCAAACCGGATCAAGAGAACAATTTTTCAAGAACCTCTCCATTTTCCAATTTTCCCAACACCCCTTTGGTTACCGATTCTTCATTGAAAACGGTTACATTGTCCGGGTCGGCATCGGGTTTAATGATCAGGAAAGGCACCGGATCGGAAGTATGTGTCCGGATGTCGCAGGGTGTCGGATGATCCGGAAGCAAGGCCAGTGATACTTTTTCATCCATATTCCGGATTCCTTCAAACAAAGGCTCAAGCAATCGATGATCAAAATCTTCGATTACCCTTTTCTTAAGATCTTTGTCCCCTTCATGTCCGGCTTCATCTGCCGCTTCTACGTGAAGAAAGACAAAGTCGTATTTTTTAAGTGCGCTGAGAGCTGCAGCTGCTTTGCCTTCATAATTTGTATCATATAGGCCTGTGGCACCTTCTACATAAATATTATTAAGTCCTGCCATGCTTCCAATGCCCCTGATCAAGTCCACGGCAGAGATCACTGCACCTGAGTGGATACCCCATCGCTCTTCAAAAGAGGGAAATCCACTTCCTTTTCCGGGCGACCAGGGCCATATGGCATTGGCCTGGGGAAGCCCTTTTTCACGGCGGGCTTTATTGACAGGATGTTTGCTTAATAATTTCTGCGATTTCCGGATAAGTTCTTTGAGTTTTTCAGCTGTTTGGGTGCTTTTCCCCTCTCCTACCGGCCACAAACCATCCACCTTACTACCCGGATAATCATGAGGAGGCAGGCATTTCACCCCGGCATCACCATCTTTCATCATCATAAGATTGCGGTAGCTGACTCCCTGATGGAAGCGCACACCTTCAGAAATAAGCTCATCATTCAAATAAGTGATCAATTCTTCGGCTTCCTCGTTGGAAATATGACCAGCCGAATGGTTCATCAGTTTACCATTATCGATGGTGACCAGGTTGCATCGGAATACAAGTTCGTTGTCGCGCAGGGGAATATTGAGGGCAGCAGCTTCAAGGACGCCCCTGCCGGGAAAATATTTTCCGGGATCGAATCCCAGGATACTCATATTGGCAATTTCACTACCCGGATGCATTCCTTTTGGGACAGACTGAAGCTGACCGGTTTGTCCCAGAGTACAGAGCTGATCCATCACAGGCTTACGGGCAACCATTAGTGGTGTCTGGTTGCTCCATTCAGGTATAGGATTATCGGCCATACCATCGGCCAATACGACAATATATTTCATAAGTAAGGTTGTTTCGTTGCAACAAACAGGGCATTTTTATTTCTCCCCTCATTTTTTGATTCGTGTAACAAAAATAGGGGATTTTGCAGGAAATGAAAACCAATTGTTCTTAACCTGTGAAGGGGATTACACCAATGGAATGTTGTGATCGGCACAAACCTTCCGCATTTCATCCGACCAGATGCTGGCTTGTATTTCGCCGATATGAGCTTTGCGCAAAAAATACATGCACAAACGCGACTGACCAATCCCCCCGCCAACACTAAGTGGAAGTTCTTGGTTTAGAAGACGTTGATGGAAAAACAGCTGCTTTTTCTCTGGGGAATTTTTGATCTCGAGTTGTCTCTCCAAAGTGTCTGCATCAACCCTGATGCCCATGGAAGAGATTTCAAATGCTTTTTCCAGTACCGGATTCCATAGCAGTATATCACCGTTGAGACCAGATAATCCTGTTTCGGTTTCCGAGCTCCAGTCGTCATAATCGGGGGCACGGTCATCATGAGCCTCACCATTGGAAAGGTGTCCGCCAATGCCCCTGAGAAATACAGCACCATATTCCCTGCATATGGCATCTTCACGCTCTTTGGGTGTTAGTGAAGGGTATTTTTGCAGAAGTTCCTCACTGTGAATGAAATGAATTTTAGGCGGGAGCATTGGTGGCAGTGCTGAGTATTTTTCGTACAAAATAAATTCGGTCCGCTTCAGCACTTCATAGATGCTTTTTACAATCTTTTTCAGAAACTTTATATTCCTGTCCGAATCGTCGATGTGTCGTTCCCAGTCCCATTGATCAACATAAATGGAATGGGTGTTGTCCAAAACTTCATCGGGCCGGATGGCATTCATATCGGTGTAAAGCCCGAACCCGGGCTCAATATCGTAATCAGAAAGGACCATTCGTTTCCATTTTGCAAGACTGTGAACAATTTCTGCCTCCCGATCTCCCAAGTCCTTAACGGGAAAGGTGACAGGTCTTTCACTGCCGCTGAGATCGTCGTTGAGTCCTGTTCCCTTGAGCACAAAAAGCGGGGCGGTAACACGCCGGAGCCTTAATTCGGAAGAGAGGCCGGACTGAAAAGAATCCTTGATCACTGTAATGGCATGTTCCGTCTGCTTTAAATCCAAAACGGGCTTGTATCCTTTGGGAATAAATAAGTTATCTACCATAACATCTTAAATACATGAAATATATACTCATTTGTTTTCACAAAATTACACGGTATAATTTCAATTAAAAAATTTTTGCAGATATATTTTATCATTTTATCATGAATCATGTTTTATTTTTGATTGATTGAAAGTAACAATTTATCCGGTGGGCTTCAGAAAATTAAACAAGGTACAAAGAACCTGTATGCAGAGAGAAAAGCGATAAACTTCAAACAAGTATATTGCAAAACAAACAGGATAATTATTCATTTTATCCCCAGCCCCATTATCTTTGCAGCCGGATATGTCAACTCTATACAGCAACAACATACTTCGGCTATACATCATCAAGGTGGCCAAATGGTTCATGCTCACCATGCCCATTATCATGCTGTTTTACAAAGACATGGGCCTGAGCAATGAAGCAGCCTTTCAGCTCAAAGCCATCTATAGCATCAGCATCGTTGTTTTTGAAATTCCATCGGGGTATTTTGCCGATATTTGGGGGCGGCGGACCATTCTTATTCTTGGTGCCATATTAGGGACAACCGGGTTTCTGTTATATTCCATTGGGCAGGGCTTCTGGATGTTCCTGGCGGCCGAACTGACCCTGGGGATTGGCCAGAGTTTTGTCTCCGGTGCCGATTCTGCCATGCTATTTGATTCGTTGAAAGCAGACGGCAGACAAAATAAATACCTGAAATACGAGGGCATCAACTTTTCCGTGGGAAATTATTCCGAAGCCCTGGCCGGACTTGCCGGAGGCGCACTGGCAGAGATCAGTCTGCATCTCCCCTTCTATTTTCAAACGGGCATTGCTTTCATAGCTGTTCCGGCCGCTTTTTCGTTGGTTGAACCGCCTGTATCTTTTCAAAAAAGACGACCGGGATTTGGCGATATTTTAAAAGTTGTGCGTTATGCCCTTTTCAAGAGCCAGAAACTTCGTTGGAACCTGATCTATTCCGCGGTCATCGGGACCTCTACACTTACTATGGCCTGGGTTTATCAATTGCGGCTCGACGAATTTGGTTTCACCGAGGTTTTTATCGGGGGAACAGCCACCGTTCTGAATTTGCTGGTAGGAACGGTCACCCTGTTTTCGGAAAAAGTAAAAAATGCTTTGGGAAATAAAACCACTGTTCTTATCACCAGTTTCATCATCACGGGGGGCTTTGTGGCCGGTGGTTTTTCTTCGCAGGCCTATTTGTTCCTGATCGTGTTGGGGATGTTTTATATGGCCCGTGGAGTGGCAACTCCCGTTTTAAAGGATTTCATCAATCAGATCACGCCTTCGGATATCAGGGCCACGGTGCTTTCGGTCCGCAGCTTATTGATCAGGGCCATGTTTGCTATTATGGCACCGCTGTTCGGATGGCTCAGCGATAAACTAACTCTTGGGCAAGCTTTATGGATTATCGGCCTGGTTATGATGGCACTTGCTTTATCCACCATCTCTTTGTTCCTGAGTACCCTGAAAAAATAGGCCTTCACCGTCGGGTTTCGTCAATCATTCCGTCATAAGCCAGAAATATATTGGGGGGCAACACTTTGGAAGTCTGATTGTGTCGTCCCATATGATGACTGATGTGGGTAATATAGGCCCGGTCCGGATCAAGTGCCCTAATAATATCCACGGCCTGCTCAAGGTTGAAATGAGAAATGTGCTCCTGTATTCTCAAACCATTGATAACCAACACTTCACTGCCACGAAGTTTTTCCATGCTTTCAGGTGGTATGCGACTGGCATCGGTTACATAGCTAAAATCACCTATACGAAACCCCAAAACCGGCAGTTGGTGATGAAAGGCCCTTACGGGGATAACCGGAACATCAAAAACCGTAAAGGAGTCCCGCTCATTAATTTCATGGAGAATCAGTTCCGGAACGCCGGGATACTTCTCATCTTCATTTTTGAAGGCATAAGAAAATTCCTGCTTCAAGGCTTCCAGCACACGCGACTCCCCATACAACAGGGCCGGTTTTTTATTGATCCAGTTAAAAGCCCGCACATCGTCAAGTCCGGCAATATGGTCTTTGTGCTCATGGGTGAAAATAATGGCATCCAGATCACGCGTATCTGAGGCCAGCATTTGCTGTCGAAAATCGGGACC
>JBNJDH010000118.1:0-8774 GCA_051744695.1 Bacteroidota bacterium
GCCTGCCTGGCGGCAAATGAAATGGATGTTTTCAATTTTTCAGCAAAAAACTTTGAGATAGATAGGTTTTATTTCATAAAATGGCAGACAGGCCGATAGGTTTAAACGGACTAGACCTTTTTGGTCCTTTTTGGGGCAATGCCAAAAAGGACATATAAAAGAAATAAAAAGTTGAGCTGCTGACTTTTTCAGCAGCTCCTTTTTAACTCAAAACAAAACCAGACAGAAAAATACATATAATCATGGCACAGGTCATCAAAAATAGTAAAGGAGTCGAAACACGAATATTTGCCGAAACATTCGAAAATGAAGTCTACGAGCAGATCAAAAAACTCGTGAATTTTGAACCCTATCAGGATGCCAAAGTACGGGTCATGCCCGATGCCCATGCCGGCAAAGGCTGTGCAATTGGAACCACCATGACCATAACGGATAAACTGACACCCAATTTGGTGGGGGTGGATATTGGTTGCGGCATGCTCACTGTTAAGCTTAAAGATCTGGATGTGGATTTTGAGCGACTGGATGAAGTGATTAAAACAAAAATTCCCAGCGGGGTTGGTGTTCATTCTAAAAGCCCGGGCCATTTCGATTTTTCAGATCTGCGGTGCAAAGATCTCGTTGATCTTAAAAGAGCACGGCTGTCATTAGGTTCTTTAGGCGGTGGCAACCACTTTATCGAACTTAGCCGGTCGGAGAAAGATGGGGCTCTTTATTTGATCATTCATTCTGGAAGCCGAAAACTGGGTGCGGATACCTGTAAATGTTATCAGGAGAAAGCATTTCAGCAAACCAGTAAGATGAATTCTTCACAGGATGAATGGATCGAAAGGCTGAAATCGGAAGGCAGGGAAAAAGAGATATCCAAAGAATTGAAAAAAAGGCAGAAACGAAAAAAGAGCTTTCCCAATAAAGAACTCGCTTTTTTGCAGGGAACAGGGTTTGATGACTATTTGAACGATATGGCTATTGTTCAGAAGTTTGCTTCAATGAACCGGGCTGCCATGGCTGACATTATCTTGCAGGAAACCGGCTTTCAGGAAGATTCGCGTTTTGAAACCATCCACAATTACATCGATTTCCGGCGTATGATCCTTCGAAAAGGGGCCGTTTCTGCCGAAAGAGGGGAAACCTTACTGATCCCGGTCAACATGCGCGATGGTTCTTTATTGTGCAGGGGGAAAGGCAATGAAGAATGGAACTATTCAGCCCCGCATGGTGCCGGACGTCTGATGAGCCGGACCAGGGCCAAAGCATCCATCGACCTGGAAGAATTTCAGAAATCTATGTCGGGGGTCTACAGTACATCGGTTGGAGAATCCACCCTTGATGAAGCGCCGCAGGCCTATAAATCCATGGATGAAATCAGAAATGCCATTGTGGATACCGTGGATGTCATCGATGTTTTGAAGCCCCTGTATAATTTTAAGGCATCGTAGAGTTGCGATTAATCGCGACTCTACTGTTGCATTTTGCCTTTTACATAACATCTACCTTGAAAAATTTTATATTTTAGGTTACTTTTAGGGAATATAATGTGTATTGTCATATTGATAAATACACGTTAGTTTTTAACCAAGAAACCACTATTGTCCGGGTAATTTTTGCAAAAAAAATTGAGGTTGCTTCGCTTGTTTTACCGGATGCCCCTTTCACGAAACATTTTTTTCACAAGCTGATGAAACTATCCTTCCAAAAATTATTTTTCATGTTGGCCTTTTTGTTTGGCCTCTTTGCTGTTATGGTCATTGCCAAATCGGTACTTATACCGTTAAGTATGGCATTGGTCATTTCATTTATTTTACTTCCGGTGGTCAAAAAATTGGAAAGTTGGGGCTTAAATAAATTGCTTTCTGCCTTTTTGTCTTTGCTGATGGTATTCCTGGTTATAGGTGGGAGCATTACCTTTTTTTCTGCTGAAATAGTAAGTCTTTCTGATCAGATGAATGATTTTAGCGGGAAAATAATGAGTACTTTAACAGATGTTGTCGTCTACATCAATGGGAATGTGAATTTTATTGATGATTTAAACCAGGAGGAGTTGGTAGAAAAGGGAAAAGAATGGCTTCAAAAATCATCCGGATCATTAATAAAAAATACATTTAGTGGTACAGCAGCCTTTTTTACAGGCCTGGTTTCCACCATCATTTTCACCTTCTTATTTCTCATTTACAGAGAAGGATTAACCAAAGCTTTCGTTGCATTTGGTGATGATGAAAATAAAGAAAAGATTTTCAGGATGCTCAAAAATGTACAGAGCAAAGGGAAACAGTACCTTTCCGGAATGTTCTTATTGATTCTAATATTGGGTGTTGCCAATAGTACAGGATTGTGGATTATTGGAATTGATAGCCCGTTTCTTTTTGGATTTATGGCAGCTATTTTATCTATTGTGCCTTTTGTGGGTACGACTATAGGTGCCACGATTCCGGTACTTTATGCCTTTGTGTCGTCCGATTCGTTATGGGTGCCGGTAGCAGTAATCATTTTGTTTTGGGGGATTCAAGCCATTGAAAGCAACTTTTTAAATCCCAAGATTGTTGGTAGTAGCTTAAATGTAAATGCTTTAGTAGCCATTTTAAGTTTGTTGATAGGTGCTTCGGTGTGGGGGATAGCAGGTATGGTATTGTTTCTTCCATTTGCGGCTATGCTTAAAGTGATATGCGAAGAGTTTGATCAATTGAAGCCTATTGCCATGTTAATCAGCAACGATATTTCTGGGGATAATCATGATGAGGGGGCTAAAATTTCAAAATGGATTGAAAAAGCAAAAGGTTGGGTTAAGAAAAAGCAGGGGGCTGCTAAAAATACATATATATCTTAATGTGAGGTCAATATAGGGTTTTTGAGCCCCTGCTAACAAAGTACTTTAATTGCAAGTTACTCCCACCCATACCTTTTTTGACTGTCTGTTTGAAGCTGAGTGTAGCCCCGCAGTCAGAAAAGAAGTATTTGCTGCTTAATAAATTGCATCCAAATTTATGCCTTCTGCCTGGGCAACTTCTGACTACAAGTTCCTTGCATTCAATTTCAAAAAATCTATTGTTTATGATACCGAATGTTTAAAGTCCGATGCTGCCTTTTTTGCATCTTTTTTAGCATCATTGTATTTAACTTTTCCTTTTTCCCCTAACTTTTCAGCATCTTTTTTCGTCCTTTTTAATTTTTTTGTAAGGGAATTGCGGAATTTATTGAATTTTGATTTTCCCTCATCCGCATAATGATCGCCTTTTTTCATGATTTGTTTGCGGGTTTTTGAACCTTTTTCGGGTGCGAGTAAAATACCTGCAATTGCACCAATGGCAAGTCCTGCCATTGCTCCTAATACTGTTTTGCCTGTTTTCATAATCGAAATTTTTTTTAAACTCCAGTAAACTCCCTCAAAGAAGATGTTTATGGAGTTGATTAAATGATTGTTATTTGGTTTACAAAGACCTGTGTATACTTCTTAAATCCTTGATCATCCATAACCCAAAAATATTCTTGTTTAGCGTGTGATGCATTACACAATTCCTGGAAAGAGTTGTATAATTCACACATTTCTCGTTACAAGTTGCCGTTTTCATTATTGGTGGAACTGCTATCTGTCAGGAATTAAGAATTCTGTTATGCTTGTTTTTGTTCCATCATAGAGTTTGCCTTTCACTTAATTTTATCTGAGAAAAAGACTCTTCTCTTTCTTTTTTTCCTTGCAGGTTTCTGTTATTGTAAAGAGGAAAAGGTTAAAAATCGTTGGTTGTTAGAATAATCTGGCTTCCCGGATAACGCACATCTACACCATTTTCGGCTGTCACAAAAATTTTGACAGGTTTATACGAAGATACTGTTTCGAGGGATGCAGTTTTTTGTTTCGAAAAGAAACTGTCTGAACTTTTCAGTTGGCCCAGATTTTCTGTCTTTCCCCTGTTCGTTTCCATCCAAACTACATAAGTTTGTTTCGATGGTTCTAGTCTTTCAACCTCTGCCAGGTCGTTGATTTCAACTTTAATATCGTAATTTGTGTTGTTGTCCTGTTTTACTTTGACCGAGCCTTGAGCTGCAGGAACAACGGAAGAGTTTAAGAACATGACCTTTTGGGAACAGGAAGGGAATAAAAACATTACTGACACCGCTAAAATGCTCAAAAAATATCCCTTTGCGAGTTTATTTGTTTTTTGTGTTTTCATCTCAATATAATTAAGTTATTCAATGAATTAAGATAATCTATTAAGCTGAGAGAAGCATTACACAATTTCGGGGAAAAGTTACATCATTCACATTTTCACCCATTTTTCAGCGTAAAACGCTGTGTGAAGTATTTTCGCTGCAGAAAATCAGGCGAATTTTTTCTGCATCACTCTGCCTTCTTATTAACAAAGTCATTGGTAACGGAGTGAAGCCATCTACCCTTGTTAGAATAAATTCTCCGGACAATGGTGTCGTTTAATATTGTTTCAACCTCCCGATTATTGGTCATTTCGTTGTTATTTTTGTCACACTTTTCGAATGTTGATCCCCACGTTACTTCATAAATCCCGAATGCCGTCAAATTAGAATGGCTTTAAATAAAAGACCTTTAGTGAGATATCATTGACTTTGCACAATCTTTTGTATAATTTAACATGAAGTAATTTTTCTGACAAAAGACCGGTTTCTGATTCTATCCCAACTGGTCCTGCATGCATCAAACCAATAACCTCTCGTTCATGAAACTAAAAAATTTGTTTTTCATTGCCGTCCCCTTTTTGCTCGTTCTGACCATTGGTTTTGCTTATGTTCAGGCACAAAAAAACCAGTTTGGGCAATTAAAATACGAGGACTTTGAAAAGCCCGGCAAATGCGCAACCTGTCATAATGATTTTAACCAGCAGTGGGAGCAGTCCATGATGTCAAAGGCATACACGCACCACTGGGACGAGATTGAATACTTTAAACTTGCGGTGGCCCATTCGGAAAATGATCCCGCTATGGAAGGGGTACACGAGGGGTGTAACGGTTGTCATACACCTATGGCTTACGTGGCCGGTGATGTGCCCCCTCCCAAACCTTCGGAAAATTCGCGGGCCAATGAGGCTGTCTCTTGCGATGTTTGCCACGTCATCAAAGGTATTGCAGGGGATACCGCTTACAATCACAACTACATCATGGAGCCCGGCGATACAAAATACAGTTCCCGCAAAGGAGAAGTGACTTCGCCCGAACATCAAATAGTCAAATCCGACCTTCATAGCACAGCCCGGTTTTGCGGCATCTGTCACAATGAAAAAAGCGGCTTCGGTGCGTGGGTGAAGTCCACCCAGCTGGAATGGGAAGAGGGCCCTTATTCGGATGAGGGTGTGCGCTGTCAGGATTGTCACATGACTGAAGCTGAGACCAAAACCGCACGTATGGGAGCCACCTATCCCGATGGCAAACTGCATCTGTTCCATGGGGCGCACGATCCCGGAAAGCTTAACGGCGTTATCGAAATCAGAATTTATCCCGATGTCCAGGAAGTTGTGCCAGGAGGGTTGGTGGAATTCGATGTAGCCCTGTTTAATCAGAAAACCGGGCATAAGTTCCCCACCGGATCTGTAGAAGACCGCATCGTGTGGCTCCACGTGGAAGCAGAAGATGAAAAGGGCAATACCTATCATATTCCGGTTGACAAGAAGGGATTCGAGGGGGAAGAGTACACCATTGCCAGTGATACCCTGGCTTACCAGGATATGGGCGTACCTCTGGAAATAGAAAATTTTGAAGGTGTGCAACGGGAAGATGTGCCGGTGGGCGATCGCATCTTCCGGATGCCTTATTTTGATCCGCAGGGACGTATGACCATAATGCAGTGGAACACCGATTCACTTGGTGTTGACTACCGCATAGGTCCCCGCGAAACCAAAATTGAAACTTACACATTTAATCTCCCTTATGAAGTAGCTCCCGGAAAACTGAAAATAAAGGCTGTGATGAACTATCGCCTGCTGGTAAAACCCGTGGGTGAACTGCTGGAAGTACCGGAAGAGGAATATGCCATACACGAAATAAACCGTCAGTCCACTGAAGTAACTGTTTTACCCTAAATGATTAATTCTATGCAAAAGAGACATTTCATTATCATTTTTCTGCTGACCATGCTCCTGAGTCTGGTCCCGGAATACACTCAGGCCATTCCGTCGTTTGCCCGAAAATACAGGCTAAGTTGCACCACATGTCACAGCCCTTCCACGCCAAAGTTGAAGGAATATGGTGACAGTTTTGCAGGAAACGGTTTCCGTCTGGAAGATGAAGACGCACCGCGTTTTTATGTACCGGCGGGCGACGATAAATTATCTCTGATCCGTGATTTCCCCCTGGCTGCGCGTTTAGATGGTTTCTTAACGCATAATGTCAACAACAGTGAAAGAACCGATTTTCAATCGCCTTATCTGATCAAACTGCTGTCGGGTGGTGAATTGTCGGAACGCATCTCGTACTATTTCTATTTTTACATGTCGGAAAGGGGCGAAGTAGCCGGGGTGGAGGATGCATTTTTGATGTATAACAACCTCTTTGGCATTGATTTCGATGTATACCTGGGGCAGTTTCAGGTGTCTGACCCTTTGTTTAAGCGGGAGCTGAGGCTTACCCTGGAGGATTACCGGCCTTACATCACTCAGATCGGCACCTCAGGAATAAACCTTGCCTACGACAAAGGCATCATGCTTACCCTGGGGCTGGAAACCGGAACCACCATCGTGGGGCAAATAGTAAACGGAAATGGCATACCCGAAGCGGAAAACCACGTGTTTGACGATGATAAATACAAAAACGTCCTGGCCCGTGTGTCGCAGGGATTGGGAGAGTCGCTGAGCATCGGGGCATTCGGGTATTTTGGCAAAGAAGCCCTTGCCAATTCAGTAGGCACAGAAATTACCAATGAAGTCAGCTTTTACGGGCCGGACATCACCTTTGCCCCGTCGCTCATGTTTGAGATGAATCTGCAATATGTAATGCGCGAAGATTCAGAAGTGTTCCGGGATATGGGCAGCATTAGTCCGATGGAGGATGTACAGACCAACGGGGCCATTGCCGAAATCATTTACAGTCCCAGGGGCGACCAAAGCGACTTCTATTTTACCGGATTGTTCAATTATGTGGAATCCGATTATGATCCTGCCGACTATCAGTCTTTTACTTTCCATACAGGCTATATGGCCCGGCGAAATGTCAGGCTTGCCGCTGAAGTCTCCCTCGTGGAAAGGAACCAACAGGACCCGTTTGGGACCTTTAGTCTTGGGTTTGTTTCGGCTTTTTAAAAAAAGGTCATCCTAAAGATGCATACCGACCTTTTCGATTTTAGCTGGAATCGATCCTATGATCTTGAAATTATTAATTGCTTCGCAATTATACATCTTGTCCACGAATTCATGCCTCTCGGCTATGCCGCCTGCATGCAAGAATTCGTGGACAAGATGTATAAAATGGCGTGAGCCGTTTATCTCAAAAAGGACTCAATTTATTAGAAATTATTTTTATTCCGGGTGCGCATTTTTGTGAGAAACCTTAAATATAAATAACCGAATCAAAGGTTCTTGCAAAAGTTCAACGGACTATTGTAATATCAAACCCTTTTGGTTGGTCACCAATTAAGAAAAATACCTGAAAAAACTGGATGTTTTTCGTGACCCCGAGTGCGATGGAGCCCGGTTTTTTGATGATCATTTTAAGGGCCACGGGAATTCCGTTGTTGTCGTAAAGAAACGGTAAATTCTTTTTTACCACTTTGAACAATCAGCCCCCCTTTGTTGTAACCATTGAGGATTGGTTGTTCTTTTAAATTCTAAAAGGTTTTCATACTTTTACAGCTCAATTGGGGTGCTTAACGCATGTTAGGCTGAGAATAAACCCATAAAACCTGATCTGGGTAATGCCAGCGTAGGGAGGCGATCATCTTGTTACTTTTCTTACAACTTCCCTCCGTTTTCAGCATTTCCAGATCTTTATTAGTGCACGTCTATAAAGTTGACAACGTGTCTAAGTAATCATGTGTTTTTTTAAAATTCCGGTATTTATCAGGTTAAATAACAGTTTATCAGCATAATAGGAATTTTCTTGCATCTAATAATCTAACGATCTATTGAAATGAGTAATCTTCAAAAAAAGAAATTCGACCTGGCCGTTAAAGATCTACAGAAATGGCAGGGGCGCGATGAATGGTTTTTCAACCGCGAATACACCGACAAGTACGAATCTTATTACGAAGGACGGTACAAGCGCGCTGAGGTTTGGCAAAAGAAAGTGCTGGCCAATCTGATCAAAAAGGACAAGCGGGTGAAGACCCTTCTTGAGTTTGGATGCGGCACAACCCGTTTTACCCGTTGGTGGGAGAATATCGGCATCGATGCCAGTGGCGGTGACATTTCTCCTTTTATGCTGGGGCAGGGGGCCCATCTTTTTGATGGCGACCTGGTGCTGGCTGACTCTCATCATATGCCGTTTAAGCACCACACTTTTGATGCCGTGGCATTCATAGCCACGTTTGAATATTACACGGATCCGGTGAAGGTGATCCGTGAGGCGGTGCGTGTTGGCAAATATGGAATTGTATTTGGCATGATGAACCGCAACACCCCTAAGCTTTTTCGAAGGCGTGTGCAGCAGAAATTTGGCCGGAATGAGTATTATGTGACGGCGAATTTCTACACGCCGGAAAAGCTGAAAGCCACCATTGAGAAAGCGTTGCCGGACAGGGAGTATACCCTTGACTGGAAAACCACGGGCCTGCCCAAATGGTTCCCGGTGCAGGAGTGGAACCAGCCTTACGGCGATTTCTT
>JBNJDH010000119.1:0-8771 GCA_051744695.1 Bacteroidota bacterium
GAGAAAGAAGTTTTTCCGAATCAAACTCGTAAAAAGCAGACGGCCGGACATCTTTTGCCTGCAGGTGCCCATCAATGGCATCAAATGAAGAGACCATCTGGCTGTCGGCAAGTTGAATTTCAACCGGCGCCATCATATTGGCTGTTATAGAATCGCCATGAACATTTTGAACAGCCAAGGATGAACGAAGCGTATCGGCCAGATAAGCCAAATCAACTGTCAAATGACTTGCCAAAAACTGACTGTATTTCAGACTATCCACACGGGCATTCAGCTTAATATCAGGATTATTCAACGGCCCTTTTGCCCGCAAACCCACCGAAGCAAACCCCTCAGCAGGCTCAGAGATCAGCGAGAGTTTTTCAGGAAGGGAAAGATCAAAATGGTCGATCATAAAATCCAGATCAATGGAATCGCCTGTAACATATGCACCCCGGCCCCTTATTTCAAAACGGCCGTTGCGGCGGGCACCCAGGTGAAAGCCATCCAGCTCCAAACGGGATGTATCTGCATATATACTGGGCCCCGCGCCTTCAACTGAAAACGATTCAGAGGGAGTGTTGATATCAAGCACTGGAATGGATATCTTGTACGGAGATTCCCAATTCCCATTCATTTGTGTGGTGAGAGAAACAGAATCGGGCATCCATACCGACAAACCGGCATCCCATTCATCAGGGGCCACCCCGGCATCAAGATGAAGAGAATCCAGGTTTTGTCCGGCCGCATCAATCCGGGTCCCCATCAATTTTCCGGCCCCGGTAAATTCCCCTTTAGCAAAGAGTCCGTCTCCCTGAAGGTGCAAATCCCCTACCCGGGCAATGGTATCGTAAGTCAATGAATCGGCATCCATCAAAAGATCAACCATGAGCGAGTCCATATTTCCGGAGGCACTGCCTTTTATGTCAAGTTCTTTCCAGGCCGCGGGCACCTCAATATAAGCAGAAAAAGCATCAAGTCCGGCCAGGGCGGCTTTTACCGAACCGGTTACATCTCCACTCCGGGCATAACTTCCCTCTCCCTTTAGGTCCACTGAAGCATTCAAAAAAGACAAAGTATCCAAAAGGACGTCTCCCTCACTGTATTCCCCTTTAATAATCAAAGCTTCAACAGGGACTCTGGCCACCAAAGAATTGAAAAGATCCAGGGAAAAGCCGGCCTTTAAATTATCCTGATCATTGCCGGTTCCATCTACAGCAAGTTCCATATTCAGTATGGTACTATCGCCCCATTCGGGCAGAAACCGGTGAGCCGGAAACTCCTCGGCTTTCGCTTCAATTTGAAAAGGGGAGCCGGGCTGATTTATGTGCCCCTGACCCGTCATGCTGATTCTTCCCAGGTCTGTCGCAGTTTGGAATGACAGGTGAGTGTCACCGTCGAGGTAAGACCCCTCAAATCCTAGTTTGCGAAAGAGAAATCCCTCCCAGCGGCTTCCTGAAAAATCGCCCTCGATCTTCAGGGGCAATTGGCTCCCCGAAAGTCCGTTGCCTTTCATTTGGATGTTGCCATTCACAATCAGAGGGAGATCGGTCAGAAGGAACCATTTCTGTGGGTCCAGTTTATGAAAGGTGGCAGTAAGGTCGAGTTCTCCCTGATGCCGGGTGCTATCGGACAACAAAGCGGGGAACCCCAAAACACTTCCTTGGAGGGCAAATCGCTCATCCCCGTCTGCAAGCGACAGATCTATTGTCAGGTCACGCTCCTCTACCCCTGCATCAATCTCAATTTCAGGGGCCACCCCCAGCTGAATGTCCGGCAGCATCCAGGTGAATTCATCCAGGTGAAAAGGTGAAGTATTGACACCCCCGTCAAACTGCTCCATGCCGGTGTATTCACCTTTGGCATTCAACTGATTACGAGGAGTAACCAATTCAAAATTTGTCAAACTAAAAACACCATCCCTATTGGCCAGTGATCCCCGGAATTGCTTAATATCGGGCATGGCCGGCGGCGTCACAAATCCAAAATCCCTGAGTTCTACCAGCCATTCGCCGGAATTATATCTTCCACCCACATCCAGATGAATGTTCGAGACATAAGAAGGGGCCAGGGAATCCAACATATTCAGATGCACATTTGCTTCCCTCAACTGAAAAGTGCCCAATTCCACCGCAAAACCGAAGGGCTCAGATGAAAGGGTATCTGTCGTATCAGGTGAAGACGGCGGAAGAAGTTCCTCAAAGTTCCAGGTAGAATCTTTCCGTTGGGCAAGATTGACATCAAGACGGTCAAAGACAATTGAATGAACCTGGATCTTCCCCGACAGCAGAGGCCACAAGGAATATTTCAAAGAAAGCCTGTCAAATGACACAAGCGTATCCTGGGGGGCCAACTCAATTTTCACATCCCGAAGCGTAAGGTCCGAAAAAAAACTCCCTTCCAGCTCACCTATCGACACATGACCATGGAGTTGCTCATTGGCCATGTTCTCGGCACGAGACCGCACCAATTCTCTGAAAGGACGGGTCTGCGTAAACATCAACAGCAATAAAAGCAGGGCCACCAGACCGATAAGGCCATAAAATATGTATTTGAATATTCTGATCATTATTATTTTGATCTGTAAAATTTAAAAGCGACTCAACCACAGGCCACTCTATCCTGCTTTATTCGTAAAGAATGGCCAGGGCTAAAACGCGTGGCCGATATTGAGATGAAATTGCCATGGGCCAACAGAATTGAACACGGGTTTACCCATGTCAATCCCCACCGGCCCGATGGGCGTTGAAACCCGAATGCCGCCACCGGAAGCAAAACGAACATCACCAAAATCAAAGCGATTCTCAGCGGACCACACGTTGCCATAATCAAGAAAGACAACCACACTCACCGGATCCACAATCTTCACACGGGGTTCGATGCTTCCTTCAAGCAATGAGCGGCCTCCCAGGGGGACACCTTCATCATCGAGGGGGCCCAGCATTTGCCGTGCCCAGCCCCGGACCGACTGGCTCCCGCCTGCAAAGAAACGTTCCTCCACAGGCACCGAATTAGAACCACCTGACGGAATGATGCTCCCTCCTTTCAGCCGGGTGGCTAAAACCAAACCATTAAAAACGGGTTGGTATCTTTTTGCCTCAAAAATATACTTCATAAACGGATAAGGCGACTGAAAGAAAGAGCTGTTGGCCCGGGTATTAAAAGCCAGCGACCACCCTTCCACGGGGTCAAAGCGTGGATGTGCATTGTTGTAAAGCATGCCCAGCGAGACACCGTTTTTGGAATAGGTTGAAAGAGACTCGTCACCAGGAACTCGCTCATAAGAAGATGCAATTTCAATATCAACCCTTTCAAAATAAAGGGAAGCCGAAGCTGACAGATCACTCCCAAGGGTCTGATGCACCGACAAATCACTCCCCCACATAAACGATTCGAACCCCTCTTCATCCCGCGCCCGGATGTATGGATTCAAAGCCATTGACGAATTGGGCCCGAATACAGCAGGCTGAGTAAAAGTAGCTTCAAAACGGTAAGGCTCAAGCCCCGAATGCTTGGCGTAAAACTTGGTTCGTTGTGTCGAACCCGGGAAATTAAGATAACGGATGTCAATAAAAGTCCGAAAGCGGTCCTCCCGACCATATCCAACCCCGTAACGTGTCGAAAGTCTCGGCGCTTCCTGAATGGTCAATTCCAGAGGAATGGTATCCCTTTGTTTTTCCCTTCGCCTGGTCTGCAAAGAAGCAATGCGAAAAAGCCCCAACTCATAGATCTGTCGCTGGCTCTGTGCCAAGGCCTTTGAGCTGTACAAGTCTCCCTTTTCAAAAGCAAACTGTTTCCGAATGGCCTCCTCAGGAGTCCTGTCAGCTCCTTTTATCGAAATGTCACCAAAATAGCACAGAACACCCTTTTTGATCCGCCACAACAAACCGGCACTCAAGGTATCGGCAGACAAACCGATTGCAGGTTCCACCGAAGCATAGGCATAGCCCCTTGACGAAAACCAGGAAGCAATTTTCTCCTGATCGTTTTTGACCTGATCATCCCGAAAACGATTTCCCTTCCGCGCCTCTAAATTCTTCTGAAGATTTTCCCACGCCCGTCCTTCCAATAACGGGTCATCACGCTCCTTTTTTTCCGTGACAAAATCCACAGAATCGATCACCACAGGGGAATTCTCTTCTATTTCAAAAGAAAGTTCCACCTTATATTTGCGGGGATGCATTTCAAGATCAAGATCCCCGATCTCGACATGCAAAAAACCTTCGGACTGGTAAAAGGATTGGAGTTGTTCTTTGTTCATCTCCCAGGCCTCACTTGTATAAAAGGACGGTTCTTGTTTGAAGAAAGTTTTTTTGACCCAGGAAGACTCCGAAAAAGAGATTTGCTCCAGAAGCTCTCCTTTATCAAAGGCTTCGTTGCCTTCAATGCTGATCTTCCGGATTTCGGCATTTTCCTGAGACTTCGCTGAAAACACGAAAAAAAGGAACAAAAATATCGGATAAAACCGGTATCCGGAAAACAAAAACCATATTTTAAACATTCTGCAAGTGTTCCACCCCTATGGGTATTGTAAATCTAAACAGACTCCCCTTGCCGGGCTCACTCTCAACCCAGATTCTTCCGCCGTGCCTTTCAACGAATTCTCTGCAAAGGAGCAGTCCCAAACCGGTGCCCGACTCCTGATCCGTACCTGTTGTGGTATGATATTGATCAACACGGAAAAGCTTTGTCTGATCCTCCTCACTGATCCCGACTCCTGAGTCGGAAACCCTGACATTGAGCCAAATCCCTGATCTTTCAGTCCCAATGGAAATTTCACCCCCGGGTTGGGTGAATTTAATGCCATTCGAAACCAGATTTCTCAGAACGGTACCAATCATATATTGATCGGCATAAACAGGCCCATCAAAATCAAGCTCCAAGTCAATATTTAATCCCTTTTGACGTGCGGTTTCTCCGAAGGTTCCCACCACATCCCTAACCATCTGATTGATCTCCACCCGGTCAGGATCAAAACGGTAATTTCCTGTTTGTGAACGGGACCATTCCAATAAGTTGGAAAGCAGGTCCATAGCCTGAAGCGATGAACGCTGAATAATCCCGGCATATTCTTCCACACCGGTATAATCTTTATTTTTGATTTGCTCAAGAAGCAGGTCACTAAAACCAATAATGCTGTTGAACGGACTTCTCAAGTCATGCCCTATGATAGAAAAAATCCGGTCTTTGGCTGCATTCATCTCGCTCAGCCGGGTTTCACTTTCGCGCAGCGCTTTTTCAGCATTTCTTCGCTGAGTGATGTCGCGAACATTCAAAACCACCGCCCTGATCATGGGATTATCAACCTGATTGGTCCCGACAGCCTCCAGATACACCCAGCTTCCGTTTTTATGCCTGTGGCGGTACTGAGCACCCCCATGGGCCTCATTTTCCAGAATTCCCTTAAGCCCCGACCGAACTTTTTCACGGTCATCGGGATGAATAAAATAATCAATCACAGGTACATCCATCAATTCATCAGGCCGATATCCCAATATCTTTTCACAAGAATCACTCACATATCGCTGCACACCATGCTCATCCAAAAGGACGATCATGTCAAATGAATTCCTGATGAGTTGTTTGAATTTCTCCTCTTTATCTCCCAAAATATTTTTCAAGGGATTTTTCAATGCAACCATACCTTTTGTTTCAATACCGGCCAACCCGTAACAAAGATTCACCCAAAACGAGGTCAAGATAATAAAAATAGCAAATTTTTGTAACCCTGAAAAGCATCTCTTTGATGAATAAAACCAGGATATCGGGACAAAGATACAAGCAACAATTTTCTATCAACAGGACTTCACTGGCAGGTAAATTCATAACCGGCACTTAACAACGTAAAATTGTGCATGCCTTTGATGTAACGGGACATCGAACGAGTCAATCATGACCAGGTTTTCGAACCATTACCTCAAGCAAAATGACATTTCTGACACCCGTATAAGTCACTTTGTCATTCAGCAAACCCAATTGATGCCATCTTGGCATTGCAACTAAAACAAAGGCTTCAATTAATAAAGTAAAAAATCACTGTTTTTCAAATTTTTGGAAATTATGGCCCAATTCAAAAATTTATCTTATAGCCCTATGGCACAGCCTTTGTTTCCGGTTAAGTGAAAAAAATAAGATGCTTAAAATCAAATTGATGAAGCTTTAAGCATCAGAAAAACTGAACAGAGAGAAGAAACCGCGAGAGAGAAAAAAATGAATGTCGAACCAAAAAGAAAGGAGGTTGGTTATGGCACTGGAAAAATACAAAGGCACAACAACACCGACAATACCTTCATTCCTGAACGAATTCTTTGGAGGTGATCTGATGGATTGGGGCATGTCAAACTTTGCAGGAAATGACATGACGCTGCCAGCCGTTAACGTTCATGAAGACGACAATGAATATACAATTGAAGTGGCCGCACCAGGACTGAAAAAAGACGACTTCAATGTAAATTACGAAAACGGCAGACTGACCATTTCATCAGAGAAACAAGATGAGAAAAAAGAAGAGGATGAAGGTAAAGTAACCCGTCGTGAATTCAACTATCAGTCATTCCAGCGTACATTCAACGTACCGGAAAATGTGGTGAAAGATGAAGACATCTCAGCCAAATATGAAGACGGGATTCTGAAAGTTTCATTGCCGAAGAGCGAAGAAGCTAAACCAAAGCCAGCTAAAACCATCAAGATTGAATAAGATAAGCTGGAGCAACAATGACCATAGGTCAACTTCTCAGAGGCGCCGGGGATGCAACTCCAGCATGTTGCGCCCCGGCTTTTTTTAAATTAATTATTGTTGAACTTAAAAATAGAGGATCGAATTATGAAGTTCCTGACAAAAAAAATAGGCGATAAAATCCGTGTACCCGGATTCATTGAAAAATTCTTCGGAAAGAAAATATCAGACGAAGTTCCAAAAGATGAGGAACTGGTTACTGTTCCATCTGTCAACATTGCCGACCACGACAAATCTTACAAAATGTCGGTGGCCCTGCCCGGTCTCGACAAAAAAGATGTCAACCTGGAAGTGGACGGAAACTGTCTGACCATTTCATCGGAAAAAAGCTACGAAAACAAAGACGAAAAGGACAACTGGATGCGCCAGGAGTATCATTATGCATCATTTTTCCGCCGGTTTGAACTTCCTGAAGATGCTGACCCCGACAAGATCGAGGCAAAAATGAAAAATGGCGTTCTGAACATTGAAGTAGGCCGAAAGTCTGATAAAAAAGAGGAAGAAAAAACCATTAAAGTAAACTAAACAAAAAAGCTATGAAACGATTTACTTCACTTATCCTGGCGGCAGTGATCGGTGGAGCCATTACCACGGGTAGTTTCTTTTTGTTCGGATTTCAAGAAAGTCAACCCGTAGAAATAGAACATGTGGCAAAAACACCCGTATCGCAAACGTCATACTCATCTTCAGAAGGCGAACAAGTTGTTCCACCCGATTTTACTGAAGTGGCCAAAGAAGTGACGCCGGGGGTTGTCCATATCAGGTCTACGCAAATGCGGACCAGGAGAGGCAACCAACCCCGGTCTCCACAGGATATTCCTGAACCTTTCCGTCGTTTCTTTGAAGATGAAGGGTTTCAACGCTTTTTTGGTCCATTCGGGAATCCCCGCCAACAACAACCATCGCCTCAGCCCCGCATGGGAGCGGGATCGGGAGTGATAATCGACGAAGATGGATACATTGTCACCAACAATCACGTGGTGGCCAATGCCGATGACATTGAAGTGACCCTGCACGACAACCGTGTTTTGAAAGCCAAGGTCGTGGGGACCGATCCATCCACTGATCTCGCCTTGCTTCAAATCAGGGCGGACAATTTAAACCCCATTCCTTTGGCCGATTCTGATGAAGCTGAAATCGGTGAATGGGTGTTGGCCGTGGGCAACCCGTTCAACCTGAATTCTACGGTAACCGCAGGCATCATCAGCGCTACGGGAAGAAACATCAACATCCTGAACGACAGAAACGCCATTGAATCGTTTATCCAGACCGATGCAGCCATCAATCCCGGAAACAGTGGCGGCGCCCTGGTCAACATGGATGGCGGACTGGTCGGGATCAACACGGCAATAGCAAGCCCCACAGGTTCTTATACGGGGTATGGTTTTGCTGTACCGGCAAAACTTGTCAACAAAGTCGTAAATGATCTGCTCAAATACGGAAGCGTCCAACGCGGCTACCTCGGCCTCCTGATCCGTGATGTGGATGGCAATTTTGCCCGTGAAAAAGATCTGGAAGTAACCAACGGCGTATACGTGGACAGCATCTCAGAAAACAGCGCCGCAGGTGATGCCGGAATTAAAGCAGGTGATGTCATCGTTGAAGTCAATGGAAAAGAAGTGACATCATCAGGCGAATTGCTTAAAATAATTGGCAGCCATCACCCGGGCGATGAAGTTTCCCTGACTGTTGACCGCAAAGGCAAAGAAATGGAGTTTGATGTCGTTCTGCGCAACCAGGAAGGAGAAACCAAACCCGTGGAGAAAGATGAAAAAGATGTGCTATCCATCCTCGGGGCAGAACTTAAAGAAATAGACAAAGAAACAGCCCGGGAAACCGGAATTGATGGCGGTATACAGATAACCAAACTGAGAAATGGAAAGCTGAAACAGGAAACCGATGTCCGGGAAGGATTCATCATTACCGATATGAACGGAAAAGAAGTACGCTCAGTCGAGGATTTTGTCAGCCGCCTGGAAAAGGCAGAAGGAGGCGTATTCCTCGAAGGGGTTTATGAACAATATCCCGGCAAGTATTACTATGCTTTTGGAATGTA
>JBNJDH010000120.1:0-8715 GCA_051744695.1 Bacteroidota bacterium
CAACCTCAAAAAACAGCCGATGTCAACGAGAGTTTCCGGAAATTTACGGTAAACGCCCAGGGGGCTATCCGGTTTGGCATGGCCGGCATCAAAGGCGTCGGCACCAATGCCGTGGAGGAGATCATTCGCCAGCGCGAGAAGGATGGCCCCTATAAGGATATCTTTGATTTTGCTGAACGGGTCAATTTGCAGACTGTCAACAAGAAAAATATTGAAGCCCTTGCGGCTGCCGGAGCTTTCGATGATCTGGGTGATGGGAAAAGATCCCCGTTCTTTGCTGTAAGTGACGGTGAGGAGGGAACATTTATTGAGCGTTTGTTGCGTTATGGCAACCGTTTCCAGGCCGACAAAGCAAGCAGCCAGTCATCGCTTTTCGGTGCCGCCGATATGAATGTGGCCGTGAAAAGGCCTTCACTTCCCAATGTGCCTGAATATTCATCAGTAGAAAAGCTGAACAAAGAGAAAGAACTCATCGGCATTTATCTTTCTGCTCATCCCCTGGACCGTTACAGGATGGAGCTGAAGCATTATTGCAATATGAGCCTGAGTGATTTGGATGATCTTCAGACAATGAATGGACGCACTTTTGTTGTGGGAGGCATGGTGACGGGTATTCGAAGAGGAGTGACCCGCCAGAAAGAAAAACCTTTTGCCATTTTGACTCTCGAAGATTATACGGGATCACACGATTTTGCCTTTTTCGGCCGGGATTATACAGATTACAGCAGATTTCACAATGTGCCTGATGATGGAAGCATTTTTCTTTTGATCAAAGGAAAAGTGCAGCCCAAAACATACAAACCCGGTGAATTTGAGACCAAAATAACTTCCATTTCCTTCCTAAGTGAGGTGCTGGATAACCATGTGCACAATCTTTTGTTGAACATTCCCGTGGACAAGATCACAGATGAGTTGGTGGATGAACTTGGGCAGATCATGCTTTCCAATAAGGGCAACGTCTCTTTGCGTTGCCAGGTTTTCGATCCTGCTGATGAACATTACCGGGTGCAGCTTCTTTCCCGTTCGGCCAGGGTTGATTTGTCACAGTCCGAAGTACAACAATTTCTGGATGAACATCCCGAATTGGAGGTCAGTTTGAGTTGAATGTTCTGGCTCTTATAGAGGCCGGAGGGGGTGTGGAGTCTTAAAAAATCTTTATCTTTGAACAAGCATGGAAGAATGCTGTTTTATCCATAGCCTTAGGTTACAAAAAGTAGCATTTTGGAGAACACAATAGTTTTTAAATATCGTATCAAATAAAATCGAAAAATTATGACAGTTGAAGTAACCGATTCCAATTTTGAAGAGGAGGTATTGAACTCAGACAAACCCGTATTAGTCGATTTTTGGGCTGAGTGGTGTGGACCCTGCAGAATGGTTGGGCCTATTGTTGATGAGCTGGCCAAAGAATATGACGGAAAGGCTGTGATGGCGAAAATGGATGTGGATTCAAATCCTGACACATCTGTTAAATTTGGGATCCGGAACATTCCCACAATTTTGTTTTTTAAGAATGGAGAGATCGCCGACAAACAGGTGGGCGCTGTTCCGAAAGCAAGCCTCGCATCCAAACTCGATGCTCTTTTGTGATGTGAAACACAGCCATTATACTCTAAACAAAAAACAGCCCGTCGTGAATTTTCACGCGGGCTGTTTTTTGAGGTTTTATAACAATAATCTGTTGGTTCATCACTAAAATGCGTACTTATTTTATTAAGAATAGAAATGTCTAATGATTACAAAAGCATACGACACTTTCAGAGTCGATATTTTATTTTTTGCAAACAGCTATAAACATAGGAGCCCTTCAGGCTCCGATTCTCTCAAATATACGGGCATGCCCCCGAAGCGGGTCAAATGTTTATAGATGTAATGTATACATGAAAATCGACCCCCAGAGCGGGTCGTACCCGTTATGTATATTTGTTTATTTTTCGCAACGGTTTCCCGATTATGACCATTTGTAAGGATTAAATAGGTACGCATTATTATGATGACCCAATCCGTTAAACTTTTGTAATACCCCCATGTTTTAGTTGTTTGAAAATTCGGGGCTTGCCATTTTAAGTTGCAGATTGTCAATATTATACGTGTTGTATTTTATCTAACAACAATCCTAAGTTCTTTAAAATATGATGTTTAACTAATTTTGTTGGTTCTTTGGTTATGTCGCAAAACAGAGCAATCTTTTTCTCCAGCTTTGAGCTTCGAGCTTTCAGCTACTTCTAACTTCTGACTTCTGACTCTGTGCGACTGAGCTACTAACATTTAATAATCTAACGATCTATTGTATCAAATATCTATCCCAATATTGTTCCAATGATTGTTGCCGAAAGGAGTGATGCCAGGGTGCCGGCCAAAAGGGCCCGCATACCCAACTGCGACAATAGAACTCTCTTTCCGGGGGCCAGAGAACCAATGCCGCCGATCTGAATGCCAATGGATGCAAAATTGGCAAAACCACAAAGCACATAAGTGGCCATAATCGCCGATTTTTCGTGCATAAAGGCTCCTGCCTCTTTTAATTCGCCCAGACTCACATATCCGATGAATTCGGTCATAATGATCTTTTCGCCCAGGACTCTGCCCACCAGGTCAATGTCTTGTACGTTCACACCCAGGACCCACATAAGGGGGGCAAAAGCATATCCCAGGATGAATTCGAGGGAAAGTTCCTGATATTCGCCTCCGGTGGCCGATGCAATGGCTGCATTGAGTGTTGTCCAATCGCCGATTTTGGTAAAAACAAAGTTGACCATCGCTATAAGGGCAATGAAAACCAGCAGCATTCCGGCTACATTGACGGCCAGTCTCAGGCCTTCTGTGGTGCCGTTGGATATGGAGTCCAAAACGTTTTTCCCGATTTTTTCTTTGGGCACACTGATCTCATCACTGACCCGCTCGGTTTGGGGAACCAGCATTTTGGAAATAATGATGACACCCGGGGCTGCCATAATGGAAGCAGCCAAAAGGTGTTTGGCATAAATGAGTTCCTGTACAGGATCACCACCACCGAGGACTTTGATGTAAACGGCCAGTACACCTCCTGCCAGGGTGGCCATCCCGCCGGACATGACCAGCATGATCTCCGACCGCGTCATTTTTTCCAGGTAGGCTTTGATCATCAGGGGAGATTCGGTTTGCCCCAGAAAAATATTTCCGGCAACCGACAAACTTTCGGCCCCCGAAATTTTCAGCAATTTTGTCATCCCTCTTGCCAACCAGTAAACAATCTTTTGGATGATGCCAAAATAGAAGAGTATACTGGTAAGGGCTGAAAAAAATATGATGGTTGGCAGAATGGTCACCGCAAAATTCATTAGCGGTTCTTCTATCTCCCCGGTTTCGAGGCTTTTGAACAGGAATTTGGCTCCTTCATCCGAAAAGCTGAGGATTTTTACGAATATTTTGCCCACCACATCGAACAGAGTCTCCACAAACGGGACATATAAAATAGCCAGTGCCAGTGTTACCTGGATGGCAAGGCCTGTGAAGACCACGCGCCACGAAATGGCCCTTCGGTTGGAGCTGAAAATCCAGGCAAGAAGGATAATGAACCCCATCCCTAAGAGACCTCTGAGGAAACTTTGTAAGGTAAACCCACTGCCTGATGCAACAACAGGATTGTCATTGGCCAGAGCAGTAGCGGGTAAGATCAAAAGAAAAAAAAGCAGGGAGAAAATTCGGCAGGATCTTTTTTTTATTGACGCAAGCATGCAGGTCTGGTTTTTTGAAAAAGGGAAGACAGGTGTTTATGATTGATTTCGTTTTTTGATCTCGTCCCGGATTTCAGAAGCTTTCTCATAATTTTCTTTTTCAACAGCATCCTGGAGCATTTCATGAAGTTCTTCTACGCTCTTTTCTGCCAAAGGACTTTTGGAACCTGAGCTTCCATATGGTGGAGATGTTGTCTCCGTTCCTTTTCCTTTTTCTTCTTCCGTAGTGCCTTGTTCCTGTTCCCCAAAATCGAGCACAATCCCTGCTTTTTGCAAAATGTCTTCGAAGGTGTAAATGGGGCAGTTAAAACGAAGGGCCAGCGAAACTGCGTCTGAAGTTCTGGAGTCAATGCGGACGATCTCATCATTGTAAAGGCAAACCAGCTCTGCGTAAAAAATTCCTTCTTCCAGTTTGTAAATGATGACCTCCAGGATATCAATCTTGAAAGCACGGGCAAAATTGAGAAAGAGATCATGCGTAAGGGGTCTGGGTGGTTCGAGGCCTTCAAGTTTTATGGCAATGGATTGGGCTTCAACTGCACCAATGATGATCGGTATCCGTCTTTCACCTTCCTCTTCGGCCAAAACTAGCGCATAAGCGCCCGATTGGGTTTGCGAATAGGAAAGGCCTAATATGTTTAATTTTATTTTATTTTTCTCCATAATAAAGAACTGATTTCTTCATTCACAATCGCTCGAATCATAACAAATATAGAAAATTGTTTTGACAAATTGGTCATTTAGGGAAAAGGGCTGTTGATGGTTTTTATTTTTAGTCCTTCCAGTTATTTGTGTTGTATCTTATTTCAATAGTCCGTTAAACTTTTGTAATAGTTTGTAATTCAAATGTTTAAAACTCCAGTGTTTCCCCGGTTAAATTACAGTATATCAGTATTATAAGAGTTTTCTTAAATCTTACATCTAATAATCTAGCGACCTATTGTTATTTTATTCTTTGTTGATAATTGGCAGGGCCAGCAATGAAAGCGTCCCTGTAACCACGATCATGGCGTTCATCGCTCCATGGACCAGAAGTGCAAAAGCTGCAGCCTGAGGGTCTTTTACGCCAAAGAATAAAAGAGTGGTGATCACCAGAAAGTGCCATGGACCGATGCCCCCCTGTACCGGGGCCACCATTCCGAAGCTCCCCATAACAAAAACGGCCAGTCCCACTGCAGGCCCCAGGTCTTTGGTGAAAGGAAACCCGAAGAAACAGACATAGATCATTAAAAAGTAAAGCAGAAAGATCATGAAGGTATGAAGAAAAAAAACAGGTTTGTTTTTAACCCGGCGGTATGAGAAAACGCCTTCTTTGAATTTTTTCCATAATCCTTTTATTTTATAAAATATGCGGCTGTTGATAAGATGTTTGCGAAAGACAAAGGGCAGACTGATGATGAGTAATGCAACCAGGGCAGCCCAGGGCGAGGTCAGCATTTCGTTCACTGCTCCAAGCTCGAGCTTGTTTTGGATCACATCCATGAAAAGGTTGTATTGAAGCAGAATCATCAGCAAGAGGGAGATCAAAAGCATCACCATGTCGAGGATCCTTTCCGTGACAACGGTTCCCACAAGCCGGGAAAAGGAAACTTTTTCATAACGACTCAATACTGCACAACGCGATATTTCTCCCATTCTCGGGATAGCAAGATTGGCAAGATAGCCGATCATGACGGCCAGAAAAGTGTTGAAAAGCCCGGTCTTTTTTTCAACGGGCTCGATGAGCATTTGCCAGCGGATGGTGCGGCTTATGTGACTGAAAAGGCCCATTACCAGTGAGAGGGCAATCCACCCGTATGCAACATCTTTTTTCAGGATGTCGATCAACTCTTCAGGATCTTGGTCCTTGTAAAGCCACCAAAGAATGATGATGCCAATGAATAAAAAGAAAAAGAACCGAAGTCCTTTCCTTATGGCGCCGTTCATTTCCGTTTGTAAAATATTTGCCACAGAATAAGGCGTGCATCTGGTTTAACAATTCACCCCGTTATATGCAGGGGTGATAAAATTTATCAAAAAGTGTGTGTAACGATCCCCGGTAAAATCTTACCTTTGCTGCACAAACAATTTGCAATTTTACAAAATACGACCCTTTTGGCCAAATATTTTGTTTTCACCAAAGCTGTTTGCAATTATGGAAGATGAGGAAAGTACAACCCAAAAAATATCTCGGTCAGCATTTTCTCCACGATGCCCGTATTGCCGGGCGCATCGTAGAGGCGCTTCCCCTTCCTCCCTACCAGGTAATGGAAGTGGGGCCGGGTATGGGTGTGCTTACCGGTCATCTGGTTGCCATTCCCGATATTGATCTTCGATTGATAGAGGTTGATGAAGAATCCATTGACTATCTCCATATCCATTTTCCGCAACTTTCGTCCGGAATTATTTCCGGTGATTTCTTAAAACTCAATCTTGCCGACTATTTTGACGGGAAATATTCTGTGATCGGCAATTTTCCATACAACATTTCCAGTCAGATTTTTTTTAAGGTGCTCGAAAACCGTGATTCTGTTCATAGCGTTACCGGGATGGTGCAACGTGAAGTCGGACGTCGCATAACAGCCCCGCCCGGGAGTAAAGAATACGGGATCCTCAGTGTTTTGATGCAGGCCTGGTATCATGCCGAATACCTGTTTACCGTCAGCGAAAATGTTTTTGTGCCGCCTCCGAAAGTGAAATCTGCCGTGGTTCGGTTTATCCGCAATGATGTTCAGGACCTGGGGTGCGACGCGATATTGTTTCATAAGGTGGTAAAGCGGGCTTTTAACCAACGCAGAAAAACATTGCGAAACAGCCTCAAATCATTTGGCATTGTAGCGGATGATGAAAGAACCAGCACATTGTTGAAACAACGACCTGAGCAATTAGGCGTGGACGAGTTCGTGGAACTCACCCTTCTGGTAGAGAGATTGAGAGGATGATATTGATGCATTGCTAATAATATAAAAAACAGGGGTATGGTCAATTTTGAACTTACCAGAGAGTTTGTAGACGAGCTGAAGAACCTGATCGAAGAGCAGGACAAAGATGCTGTGTCAACCATTCTGGATGAAATGCACCCGGCCGATGTGGCAGAGCTATTTGATGAGCTGAACATTGAAGAGGCCAAATACATCTATTTCCTGCTTGATGACGATAAGGCGGCCGATGTTTTGATCGAGCTGGATGAGAATGACCGTTTACGCTTTCTTGAAGCTCTTCCGAGTGATGTCATTGCACGCCGTTTCATTGATAAGATGAATTCGGACGATGCGGCTGATGTGATCTCTGAATTTACCCCTGAGCGTCAGCAGGAGGTACTCTCTTTTATTGATGATGTGGGTGTCGCAGGCGACATTGTCGACCTGATGAACTATGATGAGAACAGTGCCGGTGGCCTCATGGGTAAAGAGCTCATCAAAGTGAAGGAGAACTGGAGCATTCCCACCTGTTTGCGAAGTATGCGCCGTCAGGCCGCTGAGATTGATGAGGTCTACTACGTTTATGTTGTCGACAACAATGGTGTGTTAAAAGGGACGCTTTCTTTGAAAAAAATGCTGATCAGTCCTGTGGATAGTCGCGTGAAGGACATTTACAACGCGGATGTGATCTCCGTCGGTGTCGATGCCAATTCCGAAGAGGTTGGTAACATCATGGATAAATACGGGTTGGTTGCGCTTCCTGTGGTAGATCAGGTCGGGCGGCTTGTAGGACGTATCACCATTGATGATGTGGTTGATGTGATCCGTGAGGAGGCTGAAAAAGATTATGCTTTGGCTTCTGGTATTACTGGTGATGTGGAAGCCTCCGACAATGTGTGGAGACTTACCCGGGTCCGGATTCCCTGGCTGTTTATCGGACTTGTGGGGGGTGTATTTGGTTCCCGCGTGGTTGGTAGTTTCGAAGGTGTACTGGACATCTATCCCCAACTGGCTTTTTTTATGCCACTGATTGCCGCAACCGGGGGAAATGTCGGGATTCAGTCTTCGGCCATAGTCGTGCAGTCGCTTGCAGCAGGTACCATGGGGTTGACTTCTCCTATGAGTAAGTTGTTAAAAGAATTTCTGGTGGCGTTTCTCAATGCAACGGTTCTTTCTGCGCTTGTATTTGGATACAATTATTTCATGGCCTCACCTCAGGCCCTGACTTATACCGTTGCGGCAGCCATGTTTTCCGTCGTGGTGTTTGCCTCGATGTTTGGTGCCGTGGTTCCTTTGCTACTTGACAAAGCGAAAATTGATCCTGCTGTGGCTACCGGCCCTTTTGTTACGACACTGAACGATATTATCGGCATGGGGATGTACTTGACTATCGGGACATTCTTCTATCAGTGGCTTACGTGATTTCAGGTGCTAATCTCATAGATTCACCTGGATCAATATAAAATTTTCACCGGGCTCTGAATATAATAAGGGGCTGCCTGAGATCACTCAGACACCCCCTTGTGAAAAAAATGATTTTCTGTTTTTCCTTTCTCTATTTCAGAAACGAGTCTTCATCATCAAAAGGATAACGGACAAAAGCCTCGATGGCTTCGTATTCGGTCAGTCCCAGTTTGTCGTAAAGTTGCGCTGTGGTCCGGTTTCGAGCTTCGGCTCTTTGCCAGAATTCGCGACTGTCGTCACCCGGGAATACCGGGAAGTCCTTTTGAGACTGGTGTTTAAAGATGGCTTTTCGCTTTCTCATCAATTCATCGGGACTTATTGGAACGGCCATTTCGATGTCTTCGATATCCCATTCCTGCCAGGCTCCTCGGTACAACCAGACGTAGCAGTTGTTGAGCCATTCGTCGCCATCGGCCCGAATTTTGCGGATGGCGGCAAAGATGATCTGAAGACATACCTCATGAGTGCCGTGTGGGTCCTGCAAGTCACCGGCGGCAAAAATCTGGTGAGGTTGAACTTTGCGAAGCAGGTCCACGACAATATTGACATCTTCATCCGACATGGGGTTCTTTTCCACCTGCCCGGTTTCGTAGAATTCCCGATCAACGGCCGCACGACAAAACGCCGCAGAGCAA
>JBNJDH010000121.1:0-8670 GCA_051744695.1 Bacteroidota bacterium
GAAGAAGAGACCCGCCGCCCTGACCTTGTGGATGATGTCATACCCAAAATATTGAAAGAACTTGATCCGCATACAGTTTATATTCCACCTGAGGATCTGCAGGTGGCCAATCAACAACTTCAGGGGAACTTTGGCGGTATAGGAGTTGAATTCAGCATGCAGGATGACACCGTCATGGTCATCAGTGTTGTGCCCGGCGGACCATCAGAAGAGGTGGGAATCCTACCCGGCGATCGCATTATTACCGTAAATGATTCTTTGATTGCCGGTCAGGATGTACCAACCAATGATGTGGTCAAAATGCTTCGGGGTGATAAAGGTACTGAAGTTACGGTGGGCATCAAACGCCGAAATCGTGACGGGTTGCTCGACTTTGATATCACCCGCGGCGAAATTCCCATGCACAGCGTGGATGTTTCGTACATGCTAAACGATACCCTCGGATACATGAAGATCAACCGTTTTGCACGCAACACCTATGATGAAATGATCAATGGCCTGGCCGATTTGAAATCAGATGACTGCAAGCATCTGGTGATGGATTTGCGTGGCAATTCCGGAGGTTACCTGGATGTAGCCATAAAAATGGTCAATGAATTTCTGGATGACGGAGATATGATCGTGTATACTGAAGGGGCTTACAGCCCTCGGCAAACTGTGGATGCCGATGGTTCCGGGTCTTGTAAGGATACCGGGATAACAGTCCTTATTGATGAATTCAGTGCCTCGGCCAGTGAAATTTTTGCCGGCGCGATGCAGGACAATGACCGGGGACTGGTCGTGGGCAGGCGGTCTTTCGGGAAAGGCCTTGTTCAGCAGCAATTTCCCCTGCCCGATGACGGGGCCCTTCGACTGACGGTCGCTCGTTACTATACGCCAAGCGGAAGAAGCATACAAAAACCTTATGAAGACGGGGTGGAAGATTATTACAAAGACATTATCCACCGTTACGAACATGGCGAATTCTTTAATCAGGACAGCATCGATATAGCCGATTCACTGGTATATGAAACGGTCAGTGGCCGTCACGTGTATGGTGGCGGCGGCATTATGCCCGATGTTTTTGTTCCCCGTGATACATCCGATCACTCTGAGTATTATTATCAGTTGAGGGAGACCGGGGCCATTTACAAGTTCGCTCTCCAATATAGTGACAATCATCGTGGCCAGCTGAAAAAATTTGAGGATGTGGATGCACTAAAAGCCCACCTGGATGACCAAAACATCACTGATCAACTTGTGGATTTTGCCGGAAATGAGGGCGTGGAATTTAATCGCGAAAAATTTGAAGAATCCCGCCATTTGATCCAACTGGAAACCAAGGCTTATATTGCCCGCAATATTCTCGACAATGAAGGGTTTTACCCCATTATTGCTGAACAGGACGAAGTGCTTCAAAAAGCAACAGAAGTGCTGAAAAGCGGGGCTGATTCCATATTGTCGCATCAGGCCAAAAAATAAAGGAGCAGAGATATGTTGTTAAAGCTCATCGTTTTTTTCGTTATCGGTTATTATATTTTTAAACTGGCTTTCCGGTTTCTTCTGCCTCTTTTCGTGTCGCGTCAGGCCCGGAAGATGCAGGACAAACAGGAGAAGGCACAACGTGATTTTTCAAACCGCCGCCGTTCGGAGGAAGGCAAAGTGACCATTGAATATGATCCGTCTCAGAAAAAAAAGAACCGGAGTAATCAGAATAATGATAACCCCGGTCAGGATGGTGAATATGTCGATTTTGAAGAAATCAAATAGATTTTATTCCAGAACGGTAACCCAACCGTAAGGATCATGCTCTTCACCGTACTGAAGGGCCCGCAGTTTGTCATATAATTTTTGACACACAGGACCTGGCTCTCCATCTTTGGAAAAATGGTAGGACTTGTTGTTGTCCAGATCATCAATACGGCCAATGGGGCTGATCACGGCTGCTGTTCCGCATTGCCCCACTTCTTCGAATGTTTCTATCTCTTCAAAAGGAACAGGTCGGCGCTCGGTTTTCATGCCCATGTCCTGTGCCAGTTGGATCAGGCTCTTATTGGTAATGGACGGCAGGATGGACTGTGAATCGGGTGTGATATAAGTGTTGTTTTTAATCCCGAAGAAGTTTGCCGGTCCGCATTCGTCGATGTATTTCTTTTCGCGGCTGTCGAGGTACAACACAGCCGAATATCCCTTGTCTTTAGCAAGCATGCCCGCTTTCAGGCTGGCGGCATAATTTCCGCCTACTTTGATGTTGCCCGTGCCTTGCGGGGCTGCCCGGTCGTATTCGCGCATAACAGCCACCTTGGTTAGCTTGAAGCCTTCCTTGAAATAGGGACCCACGGGTGTGACAAAAACCATGAACAAATACTCCTCTGCCGGTTGAACACCAACACGGGGGCCGGTTCCGAGCAGAAGCGGGCGAACATAGAGTGATGAACCCGATTCGTAAGGGGGCACATAATGCTTGTTGAGCGAAATGACCTTTTTGACTGCTTTGACAAATAAGTCTTCCGGGACTTCGGCCATCATGATGCCCTGAGCCGAAGAAATCATCCTCCTGGCATTCTCTTCTACCCGGAAGATGCGGATCTGCCCGTCTTTTCCCTGATAAGCCTTGAGGCCTTCAAAAGCTTCCTGCCCGTAGTGGAGGGCAGTGGCTGCCATGTGAATGTTGATCTGATTCGATGAGGTCACCTCCAGTTCGCCCCATTTCCCGTTGCGGTAGTAACAGCGAACATTGTAATCGGTGTCCAGGTAATTGAATGATAAATTTGGCCAGTCGATATTCATGGTGTATACGGTTTAAACATTTGTCTTTACTGGCCTAAATATAAAGAAAATTCCGGAAATAGGAATGATGGATGTCAGGCATCATTTAAAGAACAACATCACCGCCGACACTGCGATTACTATGGTGACGAAAATGCGAAATTCTTTCTCGGGGATATAACGCACCAGCCATTTGCCCGTGAGCGAGCCAATCCACACTGCCGGCAACATGATGAAATTCATCTGAAGCGTTTGCAGGGAAATGGAGTCCCAAACCATGATGTGGAGCGGTATTTTCAGGAAATTGAGGCTGATATAAAATACCGCTCCGGTGGCGATGAAACTTTTCTTAGGGAGGCGCATCGAGAGCAGATACAGATTAAAAATGGGCCCTGCCGCATTGCCGATCATGGTTGCAAATCCCCCTGTGAGGCCTAGTGTGCGTGCAAACCAGTTTTTTTGGGTAAAACTGGTTGAAGCTCCGGAATAGTCGCGATAAAAGATGAGCGCCAGACAGAGCAGAACTGAAATGGCGATGATGTGACGAAACTGGTCGTCGGTGATCATTTTCCCCACAACCAGTGCCAGGGCAATCCCTGTCAGAGCATAGGGGTAAAGTTTCTTAACGTGTTTCCATTGAAGGCTTTTGTAGTAATAGCGAATGGCAAACATGTCGCCGAATACCAAAAAGGGCACCAGGATGCCGGCGGATGCCATGCCTCCGTAAAAATGTGCCAGCGTGGGAATGGTAACCATGGCGATCCCTTTCAGACCGCTTTTGGAAACCCCCACCAGCCAGGCGCTGCCCAGGGTGATGAACCATATTCCCCAACTGGTATTTAATGGATTTATGATGGATTCAATCATGGGTGCAAAGAAACAAAAAATCGATAAATCCTTTAGAGACGCAAAATCTTTAGAGACGCAAAATCTTGCGTCTCTACACCCCCAATTCCCGTATCACCTTTGATGCTGCCATCATTCCGAATATGGCCGGCATGTAGGAAATGGTCCCCACGGTGGTTTTTTTGTTCTGTTCGTCTTCGATATGCAGAATAACAGCCGGATCAACCGGTTCCGGGCTGAAAACAACCTCAAATCCTTCTTTTATATCCAGCCTGGACAGCCTTTTCCGCACCATCCGGGCCAGGGTACAATGGTATGATTTGCTGATGTCGGTGATCCGGACCAGGGCCGGATCCTGTTTTCCCCCTGCTCCCATGGATGAGATGAGTGGAAGGTTGTTATTCAAAGCTGCTTTGATCAGAAAAACCTTGGGAGTTAAAGTGTCAATGGCATCTACGACGTAATCGAAGGGTTCCCTGAGGAGGAGTTCATCAAAATCATAACCTGTAAAAAATTTATCGATTGCATGAAGTTCTATCGCTGGATTTATTTCTTTGAGGCGGCGCTCCATCAGTTCACTTTTGGGTATTCCCTCCGTCGATTTAAGGGCCTGCAACTGCCGGTTTCGGTTAGTGGAATGAACGGTATCCCCGTCAATGATGGTTAATTTGCCTATTCCTGCACGGGCGAGCATTTCGGTACACCAGGAGCCGACACCCCCCAGACCTGCCACCAACACGTGCGCGTTGTTAAGTTTTTCCAGTTTTTCTTTCCCGATGAGAAGTTCTGTTCGTTCAAGCCAATCCATGCAAATGGTCAAAAAGGTTATAGAAATTTCTGGTTGTGTTTTCTTTTAATCTTTCCAGTGTGACTTCACGTATTTCTGCCGCTTTTTCGAAAAGGGCAAAGATCGATTTATTGGAATGATCGGTCTCTAGAAAAAACCGATCTTCCGGCACCTGCTGAAAAGATGCTTGCGCCTTCCTGCCATTGAACAAAATGGCAGGACCGAAAGAAAGGTAAAATCCGTCCCGGACAAGTTGTTCTGCTTCTTGCGGTGGCCCGTTGAATCCGTGTAATATCCATGGCTGACGGGGTTTCAGGGTTTTTCGCATGTGCAGGACTTCATGATTGGCTTTTACGGAATGAATGATGAGAGGTTTGCCTGTTTGTTCTGAAATGTCAATTTGCTGGCTGAAGATTTTTCTCTGAAAGTCAAATGCCGGTCCTCTGTTCTTGTCCAGACCGGCTTCACCTATTGTCAGTACCCGGGGGTCAGTGGCGTATTCTTTGACTTTTTCCAGCAGAGCTGATGTTTCATGTCCCTGAAGATACCAGGGATGAATGCCATAGGAGAGCCAGGTGTCTTTTGGGCACTCGGGAAGGGGCTGAGGAGCCACGCAACTGATAATGACTGTTGTCTGTGCCGGATCATCGGGGTAAAGATGGGTGTGGAAATTGATGTATGGCATGGTTGGGTTAAATTTTGTTAAAATTTCAGGAGAAGGTTCGATGGTTTTAAGTTGTTAATTTAATGACTAACGTTTGCGGGATGGTTTTAATTGTATGAACTTCCCATTGATCCACGTCAGAGGGTATAGCATTTTATCGGCATTGACACCCGTTTTTTCAAGGATTATCTTGCCGGATGTAATAATGCCTCTTCTTTTCCGTGCACGAAGTTCACTTTTTGAGAAATGCTCATTGGTGTGGGTTGGGTAATTTTGGGCTTGAATGTTTTCCAGAATATCCACCCATTGTTTGTCTGTTTCATAGCCCAGCTCAATCAGGTCGCCGGAAATATCTCCATGAATCTGGATTTGCTGTTTTACTCTGGGGAGATGTTTTTTCCAATTTCCGATTGTGGATGAATCGATCGGTCTTGCTTTTTTCATTGCTTTGAGAGAAGATTCAGGGGGACTGGCCCATTCATGATATTCGCTGAATGGATGAATATATTGGAGAAAAGGAAATTTGTCGAGAATGAGTTGTTGTACAGAATCAGGATGTGCAACCAGGTCCTCGTATTTTATGAAAAGGACGCGTGGATGGTGTTTTAGTTTTTGATAGATTGAATTGAAGAGTTTAAGGTACCGAAGGCTGCACCAATATTCATCAGGGATTTCACCGTGAAAACTGCAGATCATATCACGTGGATCTCGTATTAGGCAAATGACATAGAGATTGGGATCAAAATAAAGGGGCCATCTTACAGTAAGCAGTTCAGAGGGTTGTTTGGTTAAAAGCGAATTGTATTTTCCGAAGCTTCGGTTGCTCTTGTAAATGGATGCTTCATGTTCACAGGTTTTATCAAACGAAAAACAAACTTTCATTACTTCGGTTAACAATGTTGTCCCTGTCCTGGGGCCTGAACCAACAATATGTATACGTTTTCCTGTCATCCGTATAAAATTTATAAATTATGGTTGGATGGATCACGCATGCAAAAACTTAGACATGTTCTTGTTGTGACACCCCTTTTCATGCATGTTTTTCTGCCCCGAAGATAATTATTTCTTTGTTTGTAATTTCAGCAATGGCCCGTTAAACTTTTTCAAAAAATTGAATTTTAGCTATTTAATAAATGTGCTTGATTCTGACTAAAATGCAGATTATTAGTGTTATACGATTCATCTTATATCTAAAAATCTAACGGTCTATTGTTCAGGCAAAATATCTTTTCATGTTTTCCCAGTCTTGCCTGAAAAAATTTTCTATTTCGTCCTTTCTGGAGGCGATTTCTTTTTCAAAGTCGTCCGTGTTTACCGGGATAAAACGGGCAAAAAAAGCCACTGTATGAAGCAAAAAATGATGGAATTTATGATGGATTGCATTAATGGCCTTGATGGGGGTTTTCAGCTTTTTGTGTTGGACGAAACCATTGAATTTCCGAAGTATTTTCAGCTGATTATTTGAAAAGGAGGGTTTCAGGATTTTATTGGAAATGAATACTTCCTCGTCGTTGAGCCCCATGAAGTTATAGATTTTACGGATGAATAATTCGGGCGAATGTTTCAGCTCTTCATAATTTAGCAGCAAAACCCGTCCGTCGAATAATTTTTTGGCATAATCTGCCCGGGAGGTATAAAAATCGGGTCCGATTTTCAAATGACAATCCTGTCCGGTTGTAGAAAAGTATTTGCTGAAAGTACGATGGCCGAATTTCCTGATGTAGTTTTTGTATTTGGACACGATCCAGTTGTAATGTGGTCGAAACACCAGGATGAGGTAGCTGTTTTCCGGAAATTTTTCTTTGATGTTGTCCATTTCCGATTTGACATTGATGTCTTTTTCGTAGGTAAAAAAGTATTTTTCGCCGTTCCTGGGTTTAAGTTTTTTATATTTCCGGAAATGGTGTTTTTTAAAGAAGCGGATTTTGGGGATGTACGGAAAAATTCTTCGTTGCAAAAAGGTCGATCCTGTCTTAGGGAACCCCAGATGGAAAAAGATTTGTGGTTGGTCTTGTTGTGGCATGAGGACAATGGTCTTTTGGTTCGTGAGGTAAGTACAACGGTTTGTATATGGCTATGGTTTCAAATGGGAAATTAATTTTTTAAAAAAAGGAACCAATCCCGGATTTCCGGGAATAAAAAAACCGCCGGGGAAATCCACGACGGTTCGATATGATGTCTGAAGGCTTTGTCTTAATCGGCAGCCTTTGCAGAGAGAAACTCACGGTTGAGCCTGGCAATATTGGTCAGGGAAATGCCTTTGGGGCACTCCACTTCGCAAGCGCCGGTGTTGGTGCAGTTGCCAAATCCCAGTTCATCCATTTTGGCCACCATGTTCTTGGCCCGGCGGGCTGCTTCTACGCGACCTTGTGGTAGCAGGGCCATTTGGCTCACCTTGGCCGAAACGAAAAGCATAGCCGAGCCGTTTTTACAGGCTGCCACACATGCCCCGCAGCCGATGCAGGTGGCTGCATCCATGGCTTCATCGGCGTTGTCCTTGGGAATGGGAATGGCGTTGGCATCAGGAACGCCGCCGGTATTGACCGATATGTACCCCCCGGCCGCGATGATCTTATCGAAAGCTTCACGGTCCACGATGAGGTCTTTGATCACAGGGAATCCTGCCGAACGCCAGGGTTCGATGGTAATGGTCTCGCCGTCTTTGAATTTCCGCATGTGTAGCTGACAGGTGGTGATATCGTCATCAGGACCGTGCGGTCGTCCGTTAATATAAAGCGAGCACATGCCACAGATTCCTTCACGGCAATCGTGATCAAATGCTACCGGCTCTTTTCCTTCCTTGATCAGTTTCTCGTTGAGGATGTCGAGCATTTCCAGGAAAGAGCTGTCGGTTGAAATATCTTTAAGCTCGTAGGTTTCAAACCGGCCTTTTGCTTTTGGACCGGCTTGGCGCCAAACCTTGAGTTTGATGTTTATTGTATTTTCCATGATAAAATAGCCATTTTAGATTAACACCCCGGTTACTTGTAATTGCGTTGAACCAGTTTGACCACTTCAAACTTCAGGTCTTCTTTATTTAGTTCAGGCTCCTGGTCATCGCCTTTATATTCCCAGCATCCTGCATAGGCATAAGCATCGTCGTTTCGAAGGGCTTCGCCTTCTTCGGTCTGGTATTCTTCCCTGAAGTGACCGCCACACGATTCTTCCCGGTGAAGGGCATCGCGTGCCATTAATTCTCCGATCTCGATGAAGTCGGCCAGCCGGTTGGCTTTTTCCAGTTCCACGTTCATGTCGTCTGCTGAACCGGGAATGCGCAAATTGCTCCAGAATTCTTTTTTGATGGACTGGATTTTTTCGAGGGCTTTTTGCAGGCCTTCTTTGTTTCGGGCCATTCCCACGAAATCCCACATGACCAGTCCCAACTCCTTATGGATGCTGTCAACGGTGCGTTCACCCTGGATGTTCATGATCTTGTCGAAGCGTTCACGGGCCGATTTTTCTGCTTCTTCGAACTCTTGTTCTTCGGTGGTCATGCGCGGGGTGGCGATGTCGTCGGCCAGATAGTTCTGGATGGTGTATGGCAGGACGAAATACCCATCAGCCAGTCCCTGCATCAACGCGGATGCACCGAGTCGGTTGGCCCCGTGATCAGAGAAATTGGCTT
>JBNJDH010000122.1:0-8571 GCA_051744695.1 Bacteroidota bacterium
TCCACAGGGGTCAGATTATCAATATTCATATTGAGAATTTGATCCCTGATTTGTTGCAATACCGGATCATCAAGCTGGAAAAAGCTGAGCTGATATCCTTCACGATTTTGCCCGATATCACCAACGGGCCGGGAAACACTTCCCTTCTGGCTGTTGCCTTCCAACTCATCCAGCACTTCACCTGCCCTTTTTACAACACTTGGCGGCATTCCGGCCATTTGAGCCACATGAATTCCAAAACTGTGTTCACTTCCGCCCGGCTCCAGTTTGCGAAGGAATATCACCTTATTATCGACTTCTTTTACCGAAACATTGTAATTGTGACATCGCTCATACGATTTTTCCATTTCATTCAATTCATGATAATGGGTGGCAAACAAGGTACGGGCACGAGCGCGGGTATGTTCGTGAATGTGTTCAACAATGGACCACGCAATGGAAATGCCGTCATAAGTGCTGGTCCCCCGGCCCAGTTCATCAAAAAGGACAAGACTCCGGGGGGTAAGATTGTTTAGGATGCTGGCGGCCTCATTCATCTCCACCATAAAAGTGGATTCACCCTGGGAAATATTGTCCGAAGCCCCAACCCTCGTAAATATTTTGTCCACAATCCCAATGGTTGCACTCTCGGCAGGCACATAACTCCCGATCTGGGCCAGCAAAACAATCAGGGCGGTTTGTCGCAGCAGAGCTGATTTTCCCGACATGTTGGGTCCCGTGATGATCATGATCTGTTGCCGCTCCTGGTCCAGATAAACATCATTGGGCACATATGCCTCACCTACAGGCAATTGAGTTTCTATAACCGGATGACGTCCGGCTTTTATATCTATGTGTTCATCTTCGTTGACAACAGGACAGATGTAATGATTCTCAACAGCAAGGGCATTGAAGCCCAAAAGACAATCCAACCGGGCAAGTAGGGAAGAATTCACCTGAATGGCCGGAATAAATTCTGTCAATGCTGCCAACAAGGCATTATAAAGCTCCCCCTCCAACACCAACATCCGTTCTTCAGCGCCAAGGATCTTATTTTCATATTCTTTTAGTTCTTCGGTAATATAACGCTCAGCGCTCACCAGCGTTTGTTTCCGTATCCAGTCGGACGGGACTTTATCCTTATGGGTATTCCGGACCTCGATGTAGTAGCCGAAAACATTATTAAAACTGATTTTCAGACTGGGAATACCAGTGCGTTCAATTTCCCGCTGCTGGAGTTCTTTTAGATAATCCTTTCCGGAAAAGGCAATATGGCGGAGTTCATCCAGTTCTTTGGAGACACCGTCCCGAATTACTCCTCCTTTGCTTAATTGATTGGGCGGATCGGATGCGATCTCCGTTTCAATGCGTTCTTTAATCGTAGTGCAGGCATTCAGCTGCTCACCGATATGTTTCAGCACATCATTGGCGGCCCCCATGCACAGCTCCTTCACCGGTACCACATTGGCCAAAGCATTTCGCATCTGGTTCATCTCCCTCGGGGTTATCCGGCCGGCCGCAACTTTGGAGACCAACCGTTCCAGGTCGCCTACGGGACGAAGATGGTTTTCCAGTTGGTCTTTCATGGAAGGATCTTTGAAAAAGTGCCCCACCACCGATTGCCGGTCTTTCACAGGCTGAACTTCTTTGAGGGGCATAGAAACCCACCGTTTCAGAAGACGACTCCCCATGGGGGTAACCGTCCGGTCGATCACATCGATCAGGGAGCGACCTCCTTGGTTTACGGGCTCAAATATTTCCAGATTTCGAATGGTAAAACGGTCCAGCCACACAAATTTATCCTCATCAATGCGCGAAATGCCGGATATGTGTTCCAACTGATTGTGCTGTGTCATATCGAGATAATGCATAACAGCACCAGCTGCCACCGTCCCCATTTTCATCTGCTCAATTCCGAATCCTTTAAGGGATGTGGTCTGAAAATGTTTCAAAAGACGATCACGAGCTGAATCTTCCGTAAAAACCCAATCATCAAGACCGTAAACATAGTGACGGTCACCAAACAAATTTTTTAATAGCTCCTTTTTGTTTTTTTCGTAGAGAACCTCCTTGGGGCTGAATCCGGAAACAAGTCTTTCAATATGATCCAAAGGACCTTCAGCAGTCAAAAATTCACCGGTTGAAATATCCAAAAAAGCTACGCCCCCTTGTTTTTGATTGAGATGCACGGCGGCAAGAAAATTGTTTTCACGATGTTCCAGGATGTTGTCATTGATAGCCACTCCCGGTGTGACCAACTCCGTCACCCCCCTCTTCACAATCTTTTTGGCCATTTTAGGATCTTCGAGCTGGTCACAAACAGCAACCCGCTCTCCGGCCCGAACAAGTTTTGGCAGATAAGTATCCAGCGCATGGTGAGGAAAACCGGCCAGTTCCACGTAAGAAGCAGATCCATTGGCGCGGCGGGTTAGCGTAATTCCCAGTATTTGGGAAGTTTTCACTGCATCCTCGGAAAAAGTTTCATAAAAGTCCCCAACCCGAAACAGCATAATGGCATCGGGATATTTCTCTTTGATCTTGAAATATTGCTTCATGAGCGGGGTTGGAACTGCAGATGCTTTTGATTGTGCCAAGGGACCTTGTTTTATTGAGTAACATTTGTTATTTATTTCACAAAGATAAAAAGAGAATCAAATTTTTAATAAGACCACAACAAAAGGGAAAACATATTTTTCTCATTCCGGATGGCGTTCATCTTTAAACTTTTCTGTTTTCCCATCCAATCACGATTATTGTTTATATGGTCAGATACAAAGTTTCATAACCTTTCATTTTGATTTAAGCTATTCAATTAATATTTTTACATTCGCAAACGAGTACAATCATCTATAAACTGTAATCAAACTTTTGCATTATGAAATATCTGATAAAGAATCTCGGGGTTCTGATGATTATCGCAGCTGTGGTGATTTTGGCGATATATTCTTACAAAGATTTTATCGACAACCTTTTACTGGTCATTTCTCTTCTACTATTGGTGGCGGGTCTTTTTACCCACATCCTGGTCAACAAGCACCTCAAAGAATGACAGGAAAAGAGCGGAAAACAATTTTCTTCAACCATAATCCGATTGCTTCCGCGATCTATTGAGCCACTTTCGGCATTGAAACAGGTAACAAAAGCCGGAAAAATACACATCCCGGGGATAACTTGGTACAAAAAAAAACCAAGCATATCCCCGGGGTTGTTTAATGCTGTATTGGCGCATTTCAGGACCGCTCAGCCCACAAAACCCCCTCTTTCATGCGACACACTACCTGGCTCAGGTCAGGTTGAAAGCAATACTGCAGGTCTTCTGAATAGCCTTTATTCCAGAGCAACCGATAGTGTCGCCCCTCCCCTGCCATCCGGTGAATGTTGGTTCGGGCATGCGTATATAATTGCCTGGCAGCCACAACCGCATCGGTGAGAACGGCATCTTGATTGCGCAAGGCGAGGGAATCGGCCATGAGACCGGCACAAAGGGTATCCTCCATGGTGAATCCGCCATTGCTACCCGAACAAACAAGCACCACATCTTCAGCGCCATCAAGTTCACGAACAGTAGCCCCGGCATTCAGAAAAGCTGCAACAAAGATATCAGCTGCTTCCAGTGAACCGTTTATGGCACGGGTGCCATTGGTTGTGGTGATCACAATGGTCTTCCCCCTTACGGTTTCACCGGTCATATCTAAAGGACTGTTGCCATGATCAAAGCCTTCTATAAGTTCAGAATTTCGCTCACCAGCCAGCAATACATCCGGCCCGCTCCGGTCACGATATTCAAAAGCAGCCTCCGGAGTTAGAACCGGCACCACTTTCGAAGCTCCGTTTTGAAGAGCTGTAACCATTACCGAAGTGGCCCGCAAGACATCTATGACCACAACCGTTTTATCTTTTACCGCAGAAGACCTGATTTCAGAAGCGGAAAAAATCACATCGATTTTCAAAACATTCACTTTTTGGTTAAACATTGCGGAGTCAACCACCGGACCCGCAAGAAAAGAAAAACAGAAATCGAAAACAAACCCATCAGGTATCCCAGCCATATTCCGGACGGACCAATATCCAAAGCAAACGCCAGCACCCACCCGACAGGAAGGGCCAGGATAAAATGGGCAAGAACCAGCATCCCGAAAGGCAGCCTAACATCTTCAAGCCCCCGCAAAGCCCCAAGCATCGTCACCTGAAGGCCGTCAAACAACTGAAAAGCCCCGGCAATAACCATCATTCCGGCAGCTGCCGATACAACAGCAGGGTCATCAATAAAAAGAGCGGGTATCGAAGAACGAAACACAACAAACAATATCCCGGCCATCCCCATAAACCCAAGCACCAAATGCAACGAGGCAAATGTGGATGCCCGAACACCCTCCTTCCGGCCCTGTCCGATAAACTGACTCACTTTAACTGTTGTCGCTGCAGAAATGCCCTGCGAGACCATGAAAGTGAAACCGGCAAGGCTCAGCACAATTTGGTGAGCCGCAAGTGCAGTAGCGCCAAGCCATCCCATCATTATGCTGCCGAGACTGAAAGCCAACACTTCAACCATATGCTGCCCCCCAATAGGTATTCCCAGTTTCATAAGCCGGATGCTTCCGGAAAGGGAGAAATGAGTTTGCCCCAGATTTTGCCTGTAATAACTAAAAAACCGGAACCGGTAATAAACCCACAAAAACAACAGGGGCATCACGATCCTGGCCGTTAAAGTGGCATAGCCGGCCCCCATGAGTCCCATTTCCGGAAAACCTGCCTTGCCAAATATCCACAAATAATTGAGAAAAATATTCAGAATATTGGAAGAAACGGTGATCACCATGGCAATGCGGGTATTTCCCAAACCTTCTGCAAACTGTTTGAAGGTGAAAAACAAAATGAAGGGCACAATGGAAACCACCAAAACTCGATAATAGGGAATAGCAGCCTCCACAACATCGGGAGGTTGTCCCATAAGCGGCATCGCGTAAGACACCAACCAAAGCAACACAAACAAGCCCAGTCCAGCAGCCTGAAAAGTTATGAAGCCCTGCTTAAGCCATGAAGCAGCAAGGGTCCGGTCTCCCCCACCAATGGCTTTGCCAACCAGAGGAGTAAGTCCGTTCACCATACCAATACCGAAGACCATGCCTACCAGGAAAACATTGTTGGCAAATGAAGCTGCAGCCAGAGGAATTTTGCCTACCTGCCCCACCATCAGGTTATCGGCAAGCACCACAATCATCTGCCCGGCCTGCGCAAGCATGACGGGAAGCGCCAATACCAAATTGGGGCCGTAATGATGTTTATATTGAGTTATTTCTTTATCCTGAGACCACATATTTGCATTTGCAAAATAAGCCTGCAAAGGTAGGAGTTTTTATGAATCCAAAAGAGGCTTCCATTAGCATAATCATCTCTTTCAGAAAAGTTATTTCAGATAAAAATCGCGGGTAACCCGGCAAAAATCATCACTGTATTGATGACGGGCGAGTTCCACCACCATTTCTTCTGTAACAAGGTTTTCTTCCGGCATAACAAGGCCCCAGCATGAAAGCACACGTTTCACCTCTTTCCCGGGGGAAGGTCGCACATTCAGGCGGCGGTATTCAAACCATCCGCTTCGGGCTGCAAGCGCCCGAAATGATTCAAAGCCTTCAGCAGGCAGAATTAAAGACAATAGCCCCCCGGAACGAAGCAAGCATCTACTTCCATTCAACAATTCATAATAATCCAGAGCATCATCATGACGGGCCATGGACTTTCTTTGGCAGGCATTTTTGATCGACCGGGAAAAGAAAGGCGGATTACAAACAATCAGATCATAAATTGTATCGGCAGTTTTTACAAAATCCTGAAAAGAGACCTCAAACAAAGACAACCGGTCTTTCCAAGGCGAATTTTCAAAATTACAACGGGCATCACGACAAGATAAAGAATCGATTTCAACGGCATCAATCTGTGAAGTGGGATGGCGCTGCGCAAGCATTAAGGCCACAAGGCCTGTACCAGTCCCCACATCCAGAATCCGGGCACCAACGCGGGGTACGGGAGACCAGGCACCCAGCAATACCCCGTCTGTGCCAACCTTCATAGCCGAAGAAGATTGCTGTATAGAAAATTGTTGAAAATGAAACATGCCGTTTTCCCTGAATTAAAAATTCTCGTAATGCCCGAGACCAAACAAAGCATAATCATAAAAAACCGGATCGCGGGGAGACATTTTTTTCAAATTCCCGGTAAGTTCCCTGACGGCTTTAAGGTCGCTCTGACGACGCTCAAGCAATCCCAGTGACCGGGCCACCCTTCCTACATGAACATCGAGGGGAATTAAAAGGTCGGCAGGATCAATATTAACCCACAACCCAAAATCTACGGGCGAAGAAGGTCGCACCATCCACCGGAGAAACATATTGAGCCGTTTGGCCGAAGCATTTTTCGTTACATCAGCAAAGTGCTTGCCGGTTCTCGAGGGTGCATCGAACGACATAAAAACATTTCTGAGCCTTTGCAACCCGCCTTCCACACCATTTTCTTCATATCCTTCCGAGAAAATCCTGTGAAGTCCGCCATGGTGGCGATAAAGGATGGACAATGCCTTCAGAAAATAACCGGCATCCGTGCCGTTGAAAGTGCGATAGACCACATTGGAGAACTGTCCGAACTCCTTTTCCGATGCATCCATGAGAAATTTAAATGGCGACATATCCATCCGCTCCAGCAATCGATGTGCAGAGGCAATCACCAGCGACCGCTTTCCCCAGGTAATGGTTGCTGTAAGGAATCCGGCTATTTCAATATCTTCCTTCCGGATAAACTGATGAGGGACTTGCACCGGATCTTCCTCAACAAACCAACTGGCTTCATATAAGGCTGATTTTTCATCAAGGAAGATCCTGAGTTCATCAAACGGGAGCATGCAAAATTGAGTTTCGAATCAGAAAACTAAAGGTTAGTCCACAATAACACCGTCCACCATATTGATGATGCGATCGGCTTTACCGGCCAGATCCTGATCATGTGTAACGATCACAAAGGTCTGATTAAACTGATTCCGGAGATCAATAAAAAGCTCCATCAATTCATTCTGGTTTTTGGAGTCAAGGTTGCCTGATGGTTCATCGGCAAAAACGACTTTTGGTCCGTTAACCAGGGCCCGTGCGACGGCCACCCGCTGTTTTTCTCCTCCACTGAGATGAGCCGGTTTATGGTCGAGACGTGGCTTTAACCCCAGAAACTCCAGGAGTTCCCGCGCCTGTTTCTCAGCATCATTCCGGCTTTTCCGGGCAATCAATCCCGGCAACATACAATTTTCCAGGGCCGTAAACTCAGGAAGAAGCTGATGAAACTGAAAAACAAAACCAATGTGCTCATTCCGAAACCGGGCAAGCTGATTTCCGCTTAACGAACTGATTCGTGACCCACTAATGGTCACTTCTCCTTGTGTGGGTTTATCAAGTGAACCAAGTATCTGCAGCAGAGTTGTTTTTCCTGCCCCACTGGCACCAAGAATGGTCACAATCTCCCCTGCATCAATAAAAATATCGATTCCACGGAGTACTTTAAGCCCACCAAAATGTCGTTCAATGTTGTGTCCTTCTACCATGAGAAACCTAACTTACATACAAATGCCAAATATAAACAATATATACCAACAACAGAATGCCTCCTTTCCACCGGGTCAAAACACCCCGTTTGAGAGGGATAAGGAAGATAATAAGCAAAATAGCCACTGCCACCATCCACACCATATCGGAACTGATAACCCGAGAGGAGACCTCCAGAGGTTTCAGAATGGCAGTAATGCCCAGAATCGAAAAAACATTAAAAATATTGGACCCGATGATATTACCGATAGAAATATCCATCTCTTTTTTTATTGAGGCGGCCAGAGATGTTGCCAATTCGGGCACGCTGGTGCCAAAGGCAACCACTGAGATCCCTACCACGCGCTCACTCACCCCCCAACCGTAGGCCAGGTTACTGGCTCCCCGGACAAGCCACTCCGCCCCAAAATACAGACCGGCAACAGAAAAACCAACCAGCCCCACGGAAGCCCATAAACTCCCCGAAGGTTCCGGAAACACCTCCTTATTCTTCGCGGATTTGCGACGTGAAGACATGACAGACCACACAATGTACACCAGAAGAAGGGTGAAAAAGACAATACCTTCCCACCTCACCAAAACACCCCCATTTCTCAAAAACAGAAACAAGAGGAGAAAAGAAAACATCATAACCAGCCAGTCGAAAATGACGGAAGGCCGTTTTACCCGAATGGGAAAAACCAAAGCAACAGCTCCCAATATCAGCACTATATTGGCTATATTGGAACCCACCACATTTCCAATGGAGATATCAGGCGATTCGGTATAAACGGCTTTCACACTCACAAACAGCTCAGGTGCAGAGGTGCCAAATGCCACCACTGTAAGACCTGCCACAAGCGGGCTAATACGAAAATGACGGGATAATTCCACCCCGCCTTTTACCAACCAGTTGCCACTTAAAAACAACAACACAAAGCCGGCCAGCACCTGAAGATAGGAGACAATGTCCATAAAAGGTTTTGATTGTTTTATTGAAGACCGGAGTTACAAAAAGGCCAGTTTATCA